>JBDLWC010000218.1:0-7752 GCA_039804485.1 Verrucomicrobiota bacterium | reverse complement strand
GGATGGTGTTGATCTCCTCCGTCTTGAGGGCGACGGGATTCTGGCCGCCGATGAGGCCGATCACGCCGTCGGTCCGGCGGAGGACGCTCCACGGGGCTTCGAGCAGCATGCCTTCGTCGTCGAACAGACGGGCGCGCACGAAGAGGTAGGAAGGGTAGAGCTTCATCTCGCTCTCGCGCTTCTTGCCGTTGCGGAAATCCTTGACGGTCTTGACCGGCATGAGGATCTCGGCGACGAAGTCACCCATCTCCTCGTCCTTGATGGCCTTGTCGAGCAGGCGCTTCACCTTGCTCTCGTTGTTGGAGAGGGTCTGGAGGGTGTACCAGCGGTAATCGGAAGGGGAAGACATCGGGGGCGGTTCAGCGAACGAGCTTGGTCGCGTACTGGACGAAGTTGGAGAGGGAGAAATCGCAGAGGAAGACGACGCCGCCCAGGAGGGCGACGGCGGCGATCACGACCAGCGTGGAATCGGTCAGCTCCTTGGCGGTGGGCCACGTCGCCTTGACGAAGACCTCGTTGATGGTCTCGTTCCAGAATGCGCGGAGTTTTCCGAGGAGGCTGAACATGATGCTGATGTGGTGGTTTTGAGAGTGGCAGGACGGGAGGGAGTCGAACCCACAACCAACGGTTTTGGAGACCGCTACTCTGCCAATTGAGCTACCGTCCTGTACTGGTGGTTAAAGAGACGAATGCCGGGGCCCTTTTCAGGGGGCCTCGGCACCGTAGGGGGTGGTTTTGGTCAGGAAATCACTTGGTGATTTCGAGGATCTGGCCGGCACCGATGGTCTTGCCGCCTTCGCGGAGAGCGAAGCGCTGTCCCTTTTCCATCGCGACGGGCTTCTGCAGCTCGATCGTGATGGTGACGTTGTCGCCAGGCATCACCATTTCAACGCCTTCCGGGAGGATGACGGTGCCGGTGGCGTCGCAGGTACCGAAGAAGAACTGCGGGCGGTAGTTGTTGGCGAAGGACGTGTGACGGCCGCCTTCATCCTGCTTGAGGACGTAGATCTGGGCCTTGGCGACGGTGTGAGGCTTGATGGAACCGGGCTTGGCGAGCACCTGGCCGCGTTCGATCTGGCTCTTTTCGATGCCGCGGACGAGGAGACCGACGTTGTCGCCGGCCTGGCCCTGGTCGAGTTCCTTGCGGAACATCTCGACGCCGGTGACGGTCGTCTTGAGGGTGTCGCGGAGACCGACGATTTCGATTTCTTCGCCGACCTTGATGACGCCGCGCTCGATACGACCGGTGGCGACGGTGCCGCGACCGGTGATGGAGAAGACGTCTTCGACGGACATCATGAAGGGCTTGTCGGTTTCGCGCTTCGGCTCAGGGATCTCGGCGTCGAGAGCGTCGAGGAGGTTCTGGATGGCCTGTTCGCCTTCGGGCTTGGCCTCGAGGGCGGCGGTGGCGGAGCCACGGACGATCTTGGCGTTGTCGCCGTCGTACTGGTACTTGTTCAGGAGGTCGCGGACTTCCATCTCGACGAGGTCGATGAGGTCAGGCTCGGAGAGGTCGACCTTGTTGAGCCAGACGACGATCTTCGGCACGCCGACCTGGCGGGCGAGGAGGATGTGCTCCTTGGTCTGGGGCATGACGCCGTCGGCGGCGGAGACGACGAGGATCGCACCGTCCATCTGGGCGGCGCCGGTGATCATGTTCTTGACGAAGTCAGCGTGGCCCGGGCAGTCGACGTGGGCGTAGTGGCGGTTGACGGACTCGTACTCGACGTGCGAGGCGGCGATGGTCACGGTCTTCGTGGCGTCGCGGACGGTGCCGCCCTTGGTGATTTCAGCGTAGGACTTGGTCTCGGCCAGGCCCTTGCGAGCCTGCACGGCGACGATGGCCGCGGTGGTGGTCGATTTGCCATGGTCAATGTGACCGATGGTACCGACGTTGACGTGAGGCTTGGTGCGATTGAACTTCTCTTTGGCCATGGTTTTTGGTGGTGAGGAGGTGGTTAGGTTTGGTGTGTGGAAAGTGGTGGAGCCCCCGACTGGATTTGAACCAGCGACCTCGTCCTTACCAAGGACGCGCTCTGCCAACTGAGCTACAGGGGCGAACCGTCGACGTACTTAAGACGCGAAGGGAAGGGTTTGAATGACCATCCAAAACCCCATCGTCAAGCGGATTTTTGCAAGGGTTTTACACCCCCTTTGGGGGCTCAGGGGCCGACGATCAGGCGGTACTGCCCCGGGGCGAGTTTCTGACCCCAGGACACCCCCGCAGCCCATCGGATAATCGCCGCATCTAACTCCGGACTGCCGGTTCGCCGTGAGACAGCCCCCAAGGGGGCTTTACCCAGCGAGTCCACCGTCAGAAGGCACTCGAAATTGCTTTCAAAAACGGGGCTCAGGGGGGTTAAATTCTTATTTTCGCTATTTAATCCTGAAAAGTGGGTTATTTTCCCATTAATAATTGGCTTATTAGCCCCACTTTGTGGGTATAACTCGTAAAATCCGGCACGGGAACCGATGGCTGCGTCTCGGAATGACCGCATCCCGAAGGTGGCCAAGGGGTCTTGGCTCGCCAAAGGGATGGCCTGGGCAGGGGCCGGGATGGACTGAACCGGGATTTGAAGGCCAGACCCGAGGCTCAAAGGGCGGGCCGGATCGAATTGCAGCACCGGAGTGGGCCGCTCGAAGGGAGCATCCTCAGGTTGACCAAGCCTCCCCTGCCCCACCCCCTCGGCTTTGGCTCGCTGAGGGATATAGACCGAGGAGGAGTCCAGCAAGATGACGCTCTCCGTCCGCACGTCCCCGGCGGGAACGAGGCGCACGGTGCTCGCCAAAGGCTGAGCCGCCGGCTGCGGGGTGGCACCAGGGGCGAAAAGCAGCAGCGCCAGGACGAAGACGCAAAAGGCGCTGAAAAGGGCGGTTCGCGTCAACGGCGGAAGCCGGCCCCCCGTCAGGTTACGAATGGTGGACAGGGCGCCCATCGCTCAGCGGTCCGCCGGACGCTCCGCCACGGCGACACGCGCCAGCGCGCCTCGTCCGTCGCGAAGATAATTCAAGGTGAGCACTTCGCCCGGGCGGCGGCGCGAGATGGCCAGCCGGAGGTCGTTCCAGTTCTCGATCGGCTTACCATCAAGCCCCACGATGACATCCCCTTCGCGAAGGCCGGCCTTGGCCGCCGGCATCCCGTCGCTCACGGCGGTCAGACGTACGGCGCCCGACTTGCCGATGGACAGCTTGGCCGACTCGGCGACCGAGATGTCCTCGCCCTGGACTCCGATGAGTCCGCGCACGACGCGTCCGTCCTTGGCCAGGTCGCTGGCCACGGAGAGGATGAGGTTGGCGGGGATGGCGTAACCTAGGCCGACGCTGCCGCCGGTGCCTGATTTGATGGCGGTGTTCATCCCCAAGAGGCGCCCCTGGAAGTCGATCAAAGGTCCGCCGCTGTTGCCCGGATTGATCGCCGCGTCGGTCTGGATGAAGTCCTCGAAGGCCATCCCCATGCCCAGCTTGCCCGAACGACTCAGCGCGGAGACGATGCCGGAAGTGACCGTCATGCCGGCGTCGAGAGGGTTGCCGATGGCGAAGACCACGTCGCCCACCCTCGCCTTCTCGCTATCGGTGAAACGCGCGAAAGGCAGCCCTTCGCCTTCGATCTTCAAGACGGCGATATCCGTCCCGGCGTCCACGCCGAGCACCTTGGCGCGGAATTCCCGGCGGTCGGCCAGCTGGACGATGACCGTCTTGGCGACGCTGCGACGGTCCTCCGCCAGCACGACGTGGCGGTTCGTGATGACGTAACCGGACGGATGGATGATGGTGCCGGAGCCCAGGCCCATCGGCAGGAGAACCTCCCCGGTCTTCTCATCCTGCATGACCTTGTCGGGATTGATCCGCCCGCGATAACGGTTGAGCACCGCCTGAGGGATGACCTCGGCCGTCCGGATGCTCACGACCGCAGGCATGATGCGGGCGAGCATGTCAGCATAGCTCGCCCCGGGCGCGGCCCGGTCGACCGGCCGGGAGTCGGTCTCGAAGGTTACGCCGGCGAGCGCCAAGGCCGGCAAGAGGACAAGCGCGGAGAGTTGACGGAGCATGACACGCTCAGCCTAACCCGCCTCCTCGCTTTTGCAAGCGACCTCAGCGGGCCATCGTGAACCCGGCGCCCGGCTGATTCGGCTCGGCCTCGTCGCGCTCCTTGTTGAAGCGCATCGAGAAAAGACGGGTGACCCCCTTCTCCTGCATGGTCGCTCCGAAGATCGCATCCGCCGCCGAGACGGTCCGTTTGTTGTGGGTGATCACCAGGAACTGGGAGAAACGGGTGAATTCGCGGATGATGTCCGTGAAGCGGTTCACGTTGGCGTCGTCCAGAGGGGCGTCGAGCTCGTCGAGCACGCACAGCGGGGAAGGCTTCACCATGTAGATGGCGAAGAGCAGCGCGACGGCCGTCATCGTGCGCTGGCCGCCGGAAAGAAGGGAGATGCCGCGCAGCTTGGTGCCCGGAGGCTGCGCGATGATCTCGATGCCGCTCTCGAGCGGGTCTTCGGCCTGCACCATGGTGAGGTCGGCGGTGCCGCCGACGAAGAGGCGCTCGAAGGTGAACTTGAAGTTCTTGCGGACCTGCTCGAACGTCTCGGTGAAGAGCTTGAGGGAGGTCTCGTTGAGTTCCTCGATCGCCTTGGTGAGCTCGCCCTTGGCCTTCCAGAGGTCGTCGCTCTGCTTGGTGAGGAAATCGTGACGCTCGCGGAGGGAGGAGTACTCCTCGACCGCCACGAGATTGACCGACCCCATCCCGGCCATGCGGTCGCGGAGCTCGGAGATCTCGCGGACCAGGGGCGGCCAGTCGGTCGATTCCATCGCCGCGAGGTCTTCCGCGGCAGGCTCGCCGCGGCGAACCACGGTCTTCGGGGCGGGACGGGCGGAGTCTTCGTCGGCGTCCTCCAGGTCGTCGTAACTGGCGACGCCTTCGGGCTCGCCGTCGGCCAGCCAGAGCTGGAGCCGCCAATCGACCTCGGCGACGTCGAGCTGATGGTCGGCCTGGACTTTCTCGACGATGAAGCCGCACTGCGAGGTCTGCTCGGCCAGCGAGACCTCGAGGCCCTTGAGCCGGCCGTCTGCGAGGCGCAGGCGGTCGCGCTCGACGGAAAGGACGCGGTCTTCGGACTCGACGCCGGCGTCGAGCCCCGTGAGTTCGCCCCGCGAGACGTCGAGGGCGGCGGCCGCGACATCGATCTCGCCGGCCATGCGGACGGAGGCTTCGCGCGCTTCGACGGACTTGGCCCTCAGCTCCGCGATGAGTTTCTCGTTCTGGCCGGCTTCGATGCGGCGGGAGTTGAGACGGGCGACCGCTTCCGCCCGACGGGATTCGAGTTCGGCGACCTCGCGGCCGACGAGTTCCAGACGCTGACGCTGCTCGGCGTGCGCGAGCCGCGCCTCTCCGAGGGCGTTGCGGCGGAGGTCGGATTCGGCGCGGGCCTTCTCCAGCTGGCCTTCGCCTTCGGCGATGGTGGCGCGCAAGGCGGCGACCTGTGCGTCCTTGGCCGTCAGGGTCTCCTGGGCGCGGTCCCGGCGCTTGAGCGCCTCGACCTTGGAGTTCTCGATCTCGGCGAGCTGTCGCTCTTCACGGGCGATACGGTCGTCCGCGGCCGTGAGCGTCTGGCGCGCGGAACGCTCGTCGGCCTGCGCCACGGAAAGTTCCTGGGCGGCGAAACGGGTGGCGTCGCGCGCGGCGGAAACGTCGAGCTCGTTGGCGTCCATCGCCGCCTGCAGGCCGAGGGCCTTCTCGTTCAGCGTGGTCAGCTGGTCGTTCTCGGCCTCCAGCGCGGTGCGGACCGTGCGGATCTCGCTTTCGCGGGAGAAGACGCCGGAGCCGGCGTTCGCGGCGGCCTTGCGAGGCTTGCCCGCGTAGACCAGGCCGCGACGATCGACCAGGTCGCCGTCGGTCGTCGCGACGAGGAAGAATTCGAAGCCGGGATTGGCGCGCCACCAGGCGATGAAGTCGCCGAGCGAGGGGCAGACGTAACAACCGTCGAAGAGATTGGCGACGAGACGGGCGTGCTCCGGCGACTTCGAACGGACGGCCGCCGTGGCCGGACGCAGCCAATCCGGAGCGCTCGAACCCGAGCGGGAAGCCGGCGGGGCCTCGACTTGGAAGACCGCGCGACCCAGCTGACGTTCGCCCATCTTGGCGACGATCCCCGGCAGGAACTCGGCGGAATCAAGGGCGACGGCCTCGGAGGCCGCGCCGAGGATGTTCTCCAGGGCGGCCGCGGCGCCGATGTCGACGACGGTGACGAGGTCGGCCAACGCCGAGGCCTTGCCGGAACGAAGTTCGTCGGCGAACTCTCCGCGCAGGACCGCCTTGGCGGCCTCGGAGAAACCTTCGAGCCGGGACTGCATCTGCTCGAGCAGGCCGAGCTGGGCCGAAAGCTTGGCGACCTTGCGATCCTGTTCCGAGATGGTCTGCTGCATGGCCCGGAACTCGCCCAGGAGCTCCCGGCCTTTCTCGGTCGCTTCCTGTTCCGCCGTACGGGCGGCCTGCGACTCCGCATGGCGGGTCGTGACGACGGCGCCCGACTCGGTCACGCGGCGCTCGAGAGCCTCGCGTTCCTGTTTCGCCTGGCTCAGGGAGGCAGACAAGTCGACGTGCCGGGACTGATAGCCGCGGAGATCGACTTCAAGGTTGGTGACGTCGCCGCGGGCGCGGGTCATCTCGCCTTCGGCGACGAGGATATCCTGACGGGCGCGGCGAAGGACGTTCTCCGCTTCCACGACGGCCCGGGCGGCTTCTTCGACCTGGGCGGTCTTCTCGCGATAGGCCGCGTCGGTGGCGGAGACCGACCCTGCGGCGCTGTTCTTGGCGTCGGAGCTGCCTCGCAGGCGCATCTCGAACTCGGCGATGGACAGCTCCGCCTCCTGGGCTTCGCGCCGGACCTCGCCGAGACGCGACGAGAGGTCGTCGGAACGGAGATCGGCCGTGCGGGCTTCGTTCTCCGCGTTCTCGCGCAAAGTGCGGAGCTCGAACAGGGCCTGCTGGGCCAGCTGGACCTGCTCGGCCAGCTCGGCCCGACGGGCGCGGGCCTGCTGCAAGGCGGCCTCGCGGTCGCGGAGTCCGTCGGTCAAAGCCGTGACCTCCAGGCGGCAGGCCGCCGCGTCGGTCTCCAGCGCGGCCACCTGCGTGCGACGGTCGCCGAACTGCCTGGCGTGCCAGGCGAGATCGAGGTGGGTGAACCGGTGGCGGAGGCGGCGGTAGCGCAAGGCCTTGGCCGCCTGGCGGCGCAAGGTGGCGATCTGACGGCCGACTTCGCTGACGACATCGGTGATGCGGGCGAGATTGGCGTCGACGCCGCTGAGCTTGTTCAGGGCTTCGCGGCGCTGGGACTTGTAACGGGTGATGCCCGCGGCCTCTTCGAAGAGATAACGGCGCTCGGCGGGGTTGGCGGAGAGGATCTGGTCGATCTGCCCCTGCACCATGAAGGAGTAGGACATGCGGCCGACGCCGGTGTCCATGAACAGGCGCTGGATGTCCTTCAGGCGGCAGGGCTTGCCATTGATGAAATAGTCGCTCGCGCCCTCGCGGTAGAGGCGGCGCATGACCGAGACCTCGGCGAACTGGGTGCCGAGCTCCTTCTCGCAGTCCGCGAAGACCAGCTCGACCTCGCACTGCGGCATCGACTTGCGCGTGTCGGTGCCGGCGAAGATGACGTCCTGCATGCTCGTGCCGCGGAGCGACTTGGCGCTCTGCTCGCCGAGCACCCAGCGGATGGCGTCGACGATGTTGGATTTGCCGCAGCCATTGGG
>JBDLWC010000217.1:0-2724 GCA_039804485.1 Verrucomicrobiota bacterium | reverse complement strand
AGCGCGACGCGGGTGGCCGGGCTGTAATGACGCTCCAGCATCCCGGGGGCGTCCTGGGCGGCCTGCTGGCTCGCGACGCGCGTGACCGCCTCGACCTCGCCCAGCAAGCCGCGCAGGGTCTCGAGCGGGATCGGGCCGGGGCGGAGCAGACGGGCCCGACCGGGGACGGAAAGGTCGAGGATCGTCGATTCCACCCCGTGCGCGCAGGCGCCGCCGTCGACGATCCACGGGCAACGCTCGCCGAGGGAATCCCGGACGTGCGCGGCCTTCGTCGGGCTGACATAACCGAAAGGATTGGCGCTCGGCGCGGCGAGCGGGCGTCCCGCGAGGCTAAGCACCTCACGGAAGATCGGATGGGCCGGGATACGGACCGCGACGGTGTCCTTGCCGGCCGTGACGAGATCCGGGACGACGGGCTTGCGACGCAGCACGACCGTCAACGGGCCCGGCCAGAGATGGGCCAGCTTGGCGAGTCGCGGATCGGGCTCGGCGACGTCGGCGAGCGCAGCCTGATCGAGCACATGGACGATGAGCGGGTCGAGCAGCGGACGTCCCTTGATCGCGAAGACCTGGGCCAAGGCCGCCGGGTTGGTCGCGTCGGCCGCCAGCCCGTAGACCGTCTCGGTCGGCAGAGCCACGCAGGAACCTTGCCGCAAAAGCTCGGCGGCGCGCGCGAGGTCGGCGGGAGCGGAGGTCAGGAAGGTGGAGGCGGCAGAGGACAAGACGACGGGGACTTTACGGGATGAGCGGCGGGAGTCCCGCCCGTTTTATCCGGTGACGGACCCGGGGGCAACCTCCCAGGCCGGCAACAAAAAGGCCGCCAGTAAGGCGGCCCGGGGAAATGATCGCGCGAGGCGATTACTTCATCGTGATCATATTGCGGGCGCGCTTCACGGCCTTGGCAATATGACGCTGCTGGCGGGCGGTGAGGCCGGTCAGCTTACGGGGCAGGATCTTGCCCGTCTCGGTGACGTAGCGCGACAGGGCCTCGGGTTCGGTGAAATCGAAGTCGAGAGGGTTGCGGGAGCGCTTGAGCTTACCTTCGGTGGTCATGGGAGAGTTGGAAGTAATGGGCGAAGGCCCGAGGGCAAGGAGAAATGGGGTTACCATAGGCTCGAGGAACCGCGCCCAGGCGAAGTCACGGTCCGTAAAAGGGCTAAAGTGCCATAAATGAGCCTTTTTGGGGCAGCCCGGGCCTATCCAGCCCCAGCGCAAGCCCTGAACCAGTCCTTATCAACCCCTTTTAACCGCGATCAGGAACTCCTTATTGCCGTCGCCACCCTCGATCGGGGACGGGATCACCCCCAGGACCTGGGCGCCGGGGAGTCCTTGGGCGGCCGCGGTCAGGGCGTCCACGACCCGGGCATGGATGACCGGGTCCTTGATGATGCCCCGGCCCTTGTCGGCCTCGGCCTTGGTCGCCTCGAACTGCGGCTTGATGAGCGCCACGAGATGGCCGCCCTTCCCTGCCCGCTGCCAGGCGATGGGCAGAATCAGGCCTAAGGAGATGAACGAAAGGTCCATGACCACGATGCCGTAAGTCAGGTGAGGCAGCTCGACCTGGTTGAGCTCGCGCGCGTTGAACTTCTCGAGGTTCTTGATGCGCGGATCATTGCGTAGCTTGAAATGGAGCTGGGCCGTGCCGACGTCGACGCACGTCATGCTGACGACGCCGCGCTGGAGCAGGCAGTCGGTGAAGCCGCCGGTCGAGGCGCCGACGTCGAGGCCGTGCAGGCCTTCGACAGGGATCTTGAAATGGTCGAGCGCGCCCTCGAGTTTCTCTCCGCCGCGCGAGACGAAGCGCGGGGGCTGGTCGACCATGAGCACCGCGTCTTCAGGAAAAGACTGCGACGGCTTGTTGACGACGGCGTCGGGCCCCGAGCGGACCTTGCCGGCGAGGATGAGCGCCTGGGCGACGGAGCGGGACGGAGCGAGCGCCAGCTTGAGCAGCAGCTCGTCCGCACGCATCCTGCCGGGCTTCGCGGCCATCGGTCAGTCGAGGAAGCCCGTGAGAGGCGAGGTCGGCTCGGCCTTGTCGGAACCGACGCCCAGGCCGGCTTCGCGGGCGGCGCGGCCGGCCTCGACCGCGAGGCGGAAGGCGCGGGCCATCGCGACCGGGTCGCCCGAAGAAGCGATGGCGGTGTTCACCAGCACGGCATCGGCGCCCATCTCGAGGGCTTCGGCGGCATGGGAAGGCGCGCCCAGTCCGGCGTCGACGATGACGGGCACGCGCGCCTGTTCGATGATGATGCGCAGGAAGTCGCGGGACAGCAGGCCGCGGTTGGAACCGATGGGCGCGCCGAGCGGCATGACCGCGGCGGCGCCTACTTCCTCGAGCCGCTTGGCGAGGACCGGGTCGGCGTGGATGTAAGGCAGGACCGTGAAGCCCTTCTTCACCAGCTCGCGGCAGGCCTCGAGGGTCTCGACCGGATCGGGCATGAGGTACTTCGGATCGGGATGGATCTCGAGCTTCAGCCAGGAGGTCCCGAGGGCCTCCCGGGCGAGCTCGGCGGCGAAGACCGCCTCCTTGGCGGTACGGACGCCCGAGGTGTTCGGCAGGATGAGATGCTTCTTGGGGTCGAGCGCGGACAGGATGCCGTCGTCCTGGGCGCCGAAGCGGACCCGCTTGATGGCCATCGTGACGACTTCGGCCCCGCAGGCGTCGAGCACGGCGCGAAGCTGCGCGGCGGAAGCATACTTGCCGGTGCCCGTGAGGAGGCGCGA
>JBDLWC010000216.1:0-6399 GCA_039804485.1 Verrucomicrobiota bacterium | reverse complement strand
GTCAGTGCTGCGAAGAAAATAAACAGGCCGTCCGGCATGGGTCGGACGGTAGGGCGGGGGGAGGTATTGGAAAGGAGAAAACGCCCCTAAACGCCCTTTTTGCCACTTTATGGGGGCCATTAGTCCGCCGCCCCGCCAGAAGGCCTAATTATGACCGAAACCAGTCAATTACTCAAAGGGGCCGGTGCCGACGCATGACGCAGGTCGGGTGGCGGGCGATGACCTCCCCGGCGTCGAACCGCCCGCTCCAATCAGGGAAATAGGCGTCCGCCGCCGGCTCCATGTCCACATGGGTGAGGATCAGCTCGGCGCACCACGGGAGGGCCTCGGCGTAAAGGGCGGCCCCGCCGGCCAGGAAAAGGGTCTTGGTGGGTTCGACCTGGGCGGCCTCCCGCCAATCGCGCGCGACGATCACGCCGGGCGCGCTGAAGCCGGACCGGCTGAGCACGACGGTGGTGCGGCCCGGGAGCGGCCGGCCGATCGACTCGTACGTCTTCCGGCCCATGAGCAGGACCTGGCCCATGGTCGTCGCCTTGAAGAACGCGAAGTCCTCCGGGATGCGCCAAGGGAGCTTGTTGTCCAGGCCGATGCCGCGGTTGCGGGCGACGGCGGCGATGGCGATGAGCGGGCGGCCGAGGTCCACGACGTCAGATGGCCACGGGCGCCTTGATCGCCGGATGCGGGTCGTAGCCTTCGACGCTGATGTCCTCGAACTGGAACGCGAACAGGTCCTTGACCTCGGGGTTCAGCACGAGCCGGGGCAGGGGACGCGTCTCGCGCGAGAGCTGCAGTTCGACCTGCTCCAGATGGTTGGAATAGATGTGCGCGTCGCCGAAGGTGTGCACGAAATGCCCCGGTTTCAGGCCGGTGACCTGCGCGATCATGTGCGTGAGCATGGCGTAGCTCGCGATGTTGAACGGCACCCCGAGGAAGAGGTCCGCGCTCCGCTGGTAGAGCTGGCAGCTGAGCCGCCCGTCCGTCGAGACGTGGAACTGGAACAGCGTGTGGCAAGGGGGCAGGGCGACCTGGTCGGCTTCCTCGGGGTTCCAGCCCGTGACGATGAGGCGACGGCTCGAGGGGTTGCGCCGGATCTCCTCGACGACGCGCCTCACCTGGTCGACGCCATCGTTCGCGTAAGTGCCGTCGGCCTTCTTCGTGGCCCCGAAGTTGCGCCATTGGTGCCCGTAGACGGGGCCGAGGTCGCCGGCGGGCCGGCCGAACCTGGCGCACTGCTCCGCGGTGGCCCACTCGTTCCAGATGCTGACGCCGCGCTCGGTCAGCCAGGCGTTCTGGGTGCTGCCGGAGAGGAACCAGAGGAGCTCGTGGGTGATCGACTTGAGATGGACCTTCTTGGTGGTCACCAGCGGGAAGCCTTCCGCGAGGTCGAACCGCAGCTGCGCGCCGAAGATGCCGAGGGTGCCCGTGCCGGTGCGGTCGCCCCGGATTTCTCCGTGCTGCCGGACGTGGCGGAGCAGGTCGAGATAGGCCTTCATGGGTCTCGGTTATTCTCCGGAAAGCCCCCGCCGCAACACGGAAAGCCGAACCTTTCGCCCTTGCCTACCCGCCCTCCGGAAGGCACCCCTGTGAGACAGCCCACATGAGCGAAAAGCCCGACCTCAACGCCATCTCCCACGACCTCCACGCGGTCCGCAAGGAGAAGCTCGCCCTCCTGCGCGCCGCCGGCGAAGACCCCTACCGCGCGGAGTGGGAACAGACCCACGTCTCGAACGAATGCGCGCCCCTCCTGCCCGAAGGCGTCGAGGAAGGCCCCGAGGTCTCCGTCGCCGGCCGCATCGTCGCCCTGCGCGTGATGGGCAAGGCCAGCTTCGTCAAGCTCCTCGACCGCGGCGGCGTGATCCAGACGTACTTCACGCGCGACGCCCTGGGCGACGCCTACGACGCCCACTTCAAGAAGCTGGTCGACTCCGGCGACTTCGTCGGCGTCCGCGGCCGGCTCTTCCGCACGAAGACCGGCGAGGTCACGGTGCGCGTGTCCGCCTACAAGCTGGTCTCGAAGTCCCTCCGCCCGCTGCCCGAGAAATGGGCCGGCCTGACCGACGCCGAGAAGATCTACCGCCAGCGCTACCTCGACCTGGTCGTCAACGAGGAGTCCCGCCGCCGCCTGTTCGTCCGCAGCCGCGTGGTGGAATCGATCCGCCGCTTCCTCTGGAGCCGCCAGTTCACCGAGGTCGAGACCCCCGCGCTGCACGCCATCGCCGGCGGCGCCGCGGCCCGTCCGTTCGAGACGCACTCCAACGCGCTCGACTGCGATTTCTACCTGCGCATCGCCCTCGAGCTCCATCTGAAGCGCTGCCTCGTCGGCGGCATGGACCGCGTCTTCGAGATCGGCCGCGTGTTCCGCAACGAAGGGGTGTCCGTGAAGCACAGCCCGGAGTTCACGATGCTCGAGGCCTACCAGGCCTACACCGATTACCGCGGCATGATGGAACTCGTCCGCTCGATGATCCAGAAGGTCTGCGCCGAGGTCCTCGGCGCGACCACGGTGGTCCGCCCCGACGGCGTCGCCATCGAGCTCGGCGGCCAGTGGCGCGAGGCGAAGTACAAGGACCTCATCGTCGAGCGCACGGGCGACCCGCAGTGGTTCGCCCGCTCGAAGGAAGAGAAGATCGCCGCGTGCAAGGCCCTCGGCCTCCATGAGCCGCGCGCCGACTGGGAGGACTTCGAGGTCACCAACGAGGTCTTCGGCAAGCTCCTCGAGCCCGGCCTCATCCAGCCGACCTTCGTGACGCACATCCCGAAGGAGCTCTGCCCGCTCGCCAAGGTCACGCTCGCCGACGACTCGACCATCGACGTCTTCGAGCTCTGCATCAACGGCCAGGAGATCGCCCCGGCCTACTCGGAGCAGAACGACCCCGGCGTGCAGCGCCGGATGCTGGAGATCCAGGCGGGCGCCGAGACCCAGAAGATCGACGAGGACTTCCTCCTCGCGCTCGAGCACGGCATGCCCCCCGCGGGCGGCCTGGGCATCGGCATCGACCGCCTGGTGATCCTGCTGACGGGCGCGGCCAACATCCGCGACGTGATCCTCTTCCCGACGCTCGCCCCCGAAGCGCAGGCCTGAGCCCTTTCCCTTGCCCTGGTTCCTCCATCTCGCCCTCCGCCAGCTCTTCCCGCCCGGTAAGCGCTTCCCGGCCTTCGCGACGGTGTCGATCCTCGGCGTGGGCCTAGGCGTGGCCTCCTTGCTGGTGGTGCAGACGGTGATGAACGGCTTCGGCGAGGAGCACCGCCTCCGCATCCGCGAATCCTTCGGCGACTGCCAGGTCCTCGCCGCCGCCCCCATCGACCGGCCGGAGGCGCTGGCGAACCGCCTGGCCGCCCGGCCGGAGATCGCCTCGGCCGCCCCTTACGCCGAAGGTCCGGCGCTCGCCCGCCAAGGCGATTTCTCGGGCGTCGCCCTGACGCGCGGCATCGACCCGGCCGACCCCGGCCAGCCGGCCCGCCGCTACGTGGTGGGCGGCAGCTTCGACGACCTCGACGACGGCCGCGTGATCCTGGGCTACGGCCTGGCCCGCGCCCTGCGCGTGCGCGTCGGCGATCGCATCGAACTCTGGTCGCCGGCCATGGCCGAGCTGGCCGAGAAGGGCAAGGCGCCGCTGCCGGCCGAATTCGAGGTCTGCGCGGTCATCGCCACGGGTTTCACGGAAGTCGACAACGCGGCGGCCCTCATCCCGCTGCGCCGCTTCCGCGAACTGTGGAACCTGGGCCCGCGCGCCCACGGCCTGACGCTCCGCCTGAAGGACCCGGCGCGCGCCCCCGCGGTCGCCGCCGAGCTCGCCGCCGCCCATCCCGGCCTGCGCTTCCGCCCGTGGCAGGATTTCAAGAAGGACTTCCTCGAGGCCATCCGCTTCGAGAAGACGATGCTCTTCTTCCTGATGTTCATCATCACGCTGGTGGCCTCGTTCTCCATCGGCAGCACGCTCTTCTCCGCCGTCATCCGGCGCTCGCGCGAGATCGGGGTCCTGGCCGCGCTCGGCGCGACGCGCGCCCGCATGGTGGCGCTCTTCGGCCTGCAGGGCCTGCTGATCGGCACGCTGGGCACGGCGCTGGGCTTCGGGCTGACCTGGGCGATCCTCTCCTTCCGCGACGGCATCCTGAGCACGATCAACGGGCTCTTCGGGTCGGGCGACATGGTCGCCAACATCTACCAGTTCTCGAAGGTGCCGCTGCATTACGACGCGGCGGACTTCGTCATCGCGGCCGCGTTCACGCTCCTCACCACGACCCTCGCCGGCCTGGTGCCCGCGTGCTGGGCCGCGGCCCGCAGACCCTCGGAGGCCATGCGCGATGCCTGACGTCGTCCTCCGAGCCCGCGGCCTCGCCAAGGTCTTCGCTTCGCCGGCCGGCCCGCTGCCGGTGCTGAAGGACGTCTCGCTCGAGGTCCTCGCCGGCGAGTCGGTCTCGATCCGCGGCTCGTCCGGCTCCGGCAAGACGACCCTGCTGCAGCAGCTCGGCGGGCTGGACCAGCCCGACGCGGGCGAAGTCCGCATCCTGGCGCCGGGCGCGGGCCTGGTGGCCCCTCGCACGTCGCTCGGCCGCGGCGTCGGCTTCGTCTTCCAGAATTACCAGCTGATGCCGGAACTGACGGCGCTGGAGAACGTCGCGCTGGCCGCGCGCATCGTCGGGACGCCCGTCGCCGCGGCGGAGGAAGCCGCGCGCGCGCTGCTCATGCAGGTCGGCCTCGGCGACCGCCTCGCGCACCTGCCGGCGAAGCTTTCCGGCGGCGAATGCCAGCGCGTCGCCATCGCCCGCGCGCTGGTCAACCGGCCTTCGGTCATCCTGGCCGACGAGCCGACCGGCAACCTCGACGAACGCACGGGGGCGGAGATCATGGACCTGCTGCTGGGCGTGGTCGCCGACCGCGGCGCGGCCCTGATCCTGGTGACGCACAGCCGCGAGTTCGCCGAACGGGCGTCGCGTCGCCTCGTGCTGTCCGGCGGCGTGCTTTCGCCCGCGTGATTTGACAACCGGGCGGGGCGGGGTTGTCTGGGGGCTCCTATGAACGCCGCCCTGACGCCTGCCCAGCTCCTCGCCTCCCTCGAGTGGCGTTACGCCACCAAGGCCTTCGACACCCGCAAGCTGCCGGACGCCACCTGGGCCGCGCTCGAGGAGTCTCTCCGCCTGACGCCTTCCTCCTTCGGCCTGCAGCCCTGGAAGTTCATCGTGGTCAACGATCCCGCCGTCCGCGCCAAGCTCCGCCCGGTGTCCTGGAACCAGACGCAGGTCACCGACGCCTCCCATCTCGTGGTGTTCGCCCGCCGCACCGAAGTCACGGAGAAGGACGTCGACGATTTCTTCGGCCAGATGGTCGCCGAACGCCAGGCCGACCCCGCCGCGCTCGAGCCTTATCGCCAGATGATGATCGGCGGCGTGGTCAAGGGCAAGGACGCCGCCACCCAGAAGGAATGGGCCGCCCGCCAGCTCTACATCGCCCTCGGCCAGCTGATGGGCGCCGCCGCGGCGCTCGGCGTCGACACCTGCGCGCTCGAAGGCATCGACCCCGCCGCCTACACGGAGATCCTCGGTCTGAAGGGCACCGGCTACGACGTCGTCGTGGCCTGCGCGGTCGGCTACCGCTCCGCGGGCGACAAGTACGCCTCGCTGAAGAAGATCCGCTATCCGGCCGCCCGCGTCATCGCGCGCGTCTGATCAGCTGCGCGTCGTCCAGCTGACGAACTCGTCGTCGTCCGCCAGCACCTGCGGGTCGCCGTATTCGGTCGACAGCAGGTTCCGGTAGGCTTCGTCGGCGAACCGCCGGCAGTGCAGGAGCACGCGGGCGGTGTGCCCGGGCGCGCGCACGAGCCGCCCCAGGGCCTGGTTGACCTTGCGCATGCCGGGACGGATGTAGGCCAGCGAGAAGGCGTCCTCCGCGCCGGCCTCGGCGAACATCTTCCGCCGGGCTTCCTGCAGGGCGTTGACCTCGGGCAGCGCGGGCCCGACGACCACCGCCGAACGGATGCGTCCGCCGAGCATGTCGACGCCTTCGCCGAGCGAGCCGCCGAGGATCAGGCACAGGATGGTGTAGCGGTTGAGCGAATCCTCCACGAACCGCGCGGTGCCGTCGGGGCCGAGCCCGCGCGGCTGCAGGGCGACGTCGGCCTTGGGCTCGAGGTCGCGCACTTCTTTCACGACGGCCTCGGCGTATTTGTACGAGGGGAAGAAAGCCGCCACGGCGCCGGCCTGGGACAGGCGCAGCAAGGCGGCGGCGCTGCGGGCGAGGTGCCCGTCGCGGGTCTTGAGGCGCGTGTCCACGCGTCCGTCGATGGCCACGGCGTAGGCGCCCTGGCGCCAAGGCGCGAGCGCGTGCACGGTGACCAGGTGGTCGCCGTCGAGGCCGCAGTCCGCGGCGAGCGAGCCGCGCGGCCCGGGCGTCGCGGTCAT
>JBDLWC010000215.1:0-3252 GCA_039804485.1 Verrucomicrobiota bacterium | reverse complement strand
GCAGGAAGACCTCCCAGGCTTCGCGATCCTGGGCGGCCGGCTCCAATCCTTCCGGCAGGATGATCTCACGAGGCGAGACCGAGTGCAGCAGCGGAAGGAGCCTCGCCGGACCGGCGTCGGTCGCGAGGCGGAAGTCGGCGGTCGACACGTCGAGCCAGGCGGCATGCCAGCCGTGCTTGTCCCAGGACAACGCCGCGAGATAATTGCCGCGGCGTGAATCGAGCTGCGAGTCTTCGAGGGCCGTGCCGGGCGTCAGGATCCGGGTGAGGCCGCGTCGGACGAGTTTCCCGGCGACGGGGGCTTCGAGTTGGTCGCAGATGGCGACCTTCCAGCCTGCCGCGAGAAGGCGGTTCACGTAAGCAGGGGCGGCGTGATGCGGCAGACCGGCCATCGGCGTCTCGTGGCGTTTCGTCAGCGTCAGTCCCAGGACGCGGGCCGCGACTTCCGCGTCCTCGCCGAAGACTTCATAGAAGTCGCCTAGCCGGAAGAGCAGGATGGTCCCCGCCGCGAGTTTCTCGCGGAACTCGCGGTATTGCCGCTGCATGGGGGTCTCTTTGTCCACTTAACGGAGCGAAAACAGCCGTCACAGCGTCCGCAAGGACGGACTGACCCTCCCGCCGCCGGGAGGGTCGGAAGTTGCTCACATCAGCTCGGCGGCCAGTTCCGACAGCGCGCTCCGGACCCCGCTCAGGAGGCGGACATTGGCCGTGATGGCATGCCCTTTCATCCGCTCGTGGGTGTGGATCAGGCCGTTGGACTTCCCGTCGAGATAAGGCGTGTCCACCTGATCGAGGTCGCCGATCAGCACGACCTTGGAGCCCTCCCCGATACGGGTGATGACCGTCTTGGCCTCGTGAGGGGTCATGTTCTGCGCCTCGTCGACGATCATGAAGGCATGACCGATCGACCGTCCGCGGATGAACGTCATCGCCTCGATCTCGATCAGGCCCGAGTCGATCAGCCATTGGTAAGGCTTCCGCGGCTGGTTGATGGCCTGGAACTGGGAGCCGAAGATCGGCTGCGGCGTCTTCATGGCCTGGGCCTTTTTCTGCCGTCGCTGCGTATCGGTGGCGACGGCTTCCTTCGCCGTCGGCGTCGGCGCGGCATGACCGTTCTTGGAGAACAGCACCTCGAGATTGTCGAAGTAGGGCTGGATGTAAGGCGACAGCTTTTCTTCCTTCGAGCCGGGCAAGGCGCCGATGTCCTTGCCGATCTGCACGACGGGCCGGGAGACGTAGAGCTTCTTGTAAGGGGAGAAATCGCTGAGGACCTGCGACAGGGCGGCGGCGATGGACAGGAAGGTCTTGCCGGTGCCCGCCCTGCCGAAGCAGGTGACCAGGCGGATCTCCGGGTTAAGCAGCGCGTCGAGGAAGATCCACTGCTCGAAGTTCTTCGGGATGACGCGCATGCCGCGGGGCATCTGCAGTCCCTTGCGCGCGCCGCTGTCGGCGGAAAGGAATTCACGGTAAAGGCCGAGGGGCACGAAAGCGCCTTCGCCCACGTGACGGGCGGGCTCGCTCCAGGCGTCGGACGTGAACATGACGTACTCGTTGACCAGCAGGGGCGGCTCTTCCTTCACCTTGACCTGGACCTGGCCGAGCTCGCGGAAGTCCCGCATGGCGGCGGCGGTGACCTTGATGGTGCGGTATTCGCCGACGTCGCTGGTCTCGACGCGGTCGTTGCGGTAATCCTGGACCTCCAGCCCGAGGGCCTGGGCCTTGAGGGCCATGCAGGCGTCCTTGGTCACGAGGATCACCGTTCCTTTGGTCGTGTCCCGAAGGTAGAGCGCGGAAGCGATGATGCGATGGTCGGGAGCGTCGACCTGCATGAAGACCGCGCGGAGCCGGTCGGCCTTGGCGCCGGTGAAGTGCTCCTTGATGAGGGCTTCGTTGATGACGACGCGGAGCTCGCCGCCGTCGCGCAAGGGGGCGCGCAAGGTGGACGGGCGGGAGGGGTCCCCTTCCGAGATCTCCTTGAGGCTGCGGTTGGCGAACAAGGCGCGGATCGAGCGGTTGACCCGGCGGGCGCTGGCGCCGAGCTGGCCTTGCTGGGTCTTGAGGCGATCGAGTTCGGACAAGACCTCGACGGGCACGGCGACGACGTGCTCATCGAACTTGAACAAGGAATCGGGATCGTGAATCAGTACGTTGGTGTCCAGGACGTAAGTCTTTTTCACGTCACCAACCTAACGAAGCCCCGAGCCGGAGCAATCCGTAAACAGCTATTGCGCGCGGGCGAGTTCGCGGAGGTATTCCCAGCTGTAGATGCCGGTCCGATGGCCGTCGCTGAACTCCAAGGTCACGGCATAGTTGCCGATGAGCGAATATCCGGTGACGGTCACCCCGGGGAAGCGACGGGGGCCGTCTCCGCCCCAGCGTTGGCCGAGGATGTCGACCTCTCCCATGTTCTCGGCGCTGGGCGAGCGCTCCCGCAGCCATTCCGCCCGCAGGCAGTCCTCGGTCCCGTCCTCCCAGGTCAGGGCCAGGAAATCACCGATGATCTGGAGGTCGCGCGGCGGACGCATAGGTCAGACATGGGGACCGCGGATGACCGGCGCAAGCCGGGAGCGGAAGACGGGACGACCTTGACTCCCTCGGCCACATGACGACCTTGGACGGACTATGGCAGGCGTAGGCAAACTCCTCAAACAGGCGCAGAAGATGCAGCGCGGTATCGCGGACGCCCAGCAGCGTCTCGCCGAAGAGCGGCTGGAAGTGTCGCATGGCGGCGGCGCGATCCGCATCACCGTCAACGGCCATGGCCTCGTGCAGGCGCTGACCCTCGACCCTGAGTTCCTGAAGGAGGAGAAATCCTTGGTGGAACAGGGTCTGGTCGCCGCCTTGCAGGAGGCCTCCGCCCGGGCGCGCGAGCTGCACGAGGCGACGATGTCCAAGGCGACGGCGGGTTTCTCCCTGCCCGGGATGTGACCCCCGCCCGTGACGCCTTCTTTCGATAAAGTCCGCCAGTTGCTCAAGACCCTCCCCGGCATGGGGCATCGCTCGGCCGAACGGATCGCCTTGCACCTTTTGGTGGAACGTCCCGGCAAGCTCGCGCCGTTGCTGGCTTCCTTGCAGGCCGCGGCCGACGTCGTGGGTCGTTGCGACCGTTGCGGCAGCCTGGCCGAGGAGTCCCTTTGCGCGGTCTGCGCCGACGTCAAGCGAGACACCGGAGCGGTCTGCGTGGTCGAGCAGGTGCCCGACCTGATGGCGATCGAGCGATCGGGCGCCTTTCGCGGTACTTATCATGTGCTGC
>JBDLWC010000214.1:0-5895 GCA_039804485.1 Verrucomicrobiota bacterium | reverse complement strand
CACGGGGGCGGTCGGCTGGGTCTCTTCGGACGGCCAGTCCGGCAAGCTTTTCGTCGCGCTCCGTTGCGCCCGGTTGCGCGGCAATTCGGCGCGGGCCTTCGCCGGCGCCGGCATCGTCGCCGGTTCCAGTCCGGGCGCCGAGGCGACCGAGACCGAGATGAAACTCAGGACCGTGCTCGAGGCCCTGGTCTGATCATGCGCGTCGTCCTGCAAAGGGTGCTGGGAGCCAGCGTCGCCTTGTCCGCCGACCCTTCGCGTTCGGCCAAGATCGGACGTGGCTATGCCCTGCTGGTCGGCGTCGCCATCGGCGACACGGAAAGCGAAGTCCGACGGCTCGTGGTTGAAGTCAGCAAGCTGCGCCTGATGGAAGACGCCGCAGGCAAGATGTCCCTGACCGTCCAGGATGTCGCCGGGGAAGTCCTGGCCGTGAGCCAGTTCACTCTCCTGGCGGACTTCTCGAAAGGCAACCGACCCTCCTTCCATCGGGCCGCCAAGGCGGAGGTCGCGCGCCCGCTGTTCGATTTGTTCGTCCATGAGCTCGGCCAGGCCCTCGGCAAGCCCGTGCGGACCGGGTTTTTCGGCGAAGACATGCGGGTCGAGATCGTGAACGACGGGCCGGTCACCGTCGTCCTGGAGTAGTTTAGGCTTAACCTCCCCCCTGCTCCGCCCTAACCCAAGCTCAGCCATGCTTTCCGTCCGCATCATCCCTTGTCTCGACGTCCATGCCGGACGCGTCGTCAAGGGGGTCAAGTTCGCGGAGCTCCGTGACGCCGGCGATCCGGTGGCGGTCGCCGCGGCGTACGAGAAACAAGGCGCCGATGAGCTGGTCTTCCTCGATATCACCGCCTCGAGCGACGAGCGTCGCACCATGGTCGACGTCGTGGAGCGCACGGCCGACCAGGTCTTCATGCCTCTGACCGTCGGCGGCGGGCTCCGCTCCGTCGAGGACATCCGGACGATGCTCAACGCCGGCGCCGACAAGGTCTCCTTGAACACTTCGGCGATCAAGGATCCCGCGCTCGTCAAGGAAGCCGCCCGTAAGTTCGGCAGCCAGTGCATCGTCGTGGCGATCGACGCGAAGAACGTCGGCCCCGGCAAATGGGAGGTCTTCACGCACGGCGGCCGGAATCCGACCGGCCTGGACGCCGTCGAGTGGGCGCGTCGCGCCCATTCGCTCGGCGCAGGCGAGATCCTGCTGACCAGCATGGACCGTGACGGCACGGCCGCCGGTTATGACATCGCCCTAAACGCGGCCGTGTCCGCCTCGGTCGAAGTCCCGGTGATCGCCTCCGGCGGCGCCGGCAGCCTCGAACATCTCGCCGATGTCCTGAAGCACGGGGGAGCCAGCGCCGTCCTGGCCGCGAGCATCTTCCATTTCGGCACCTTCACGGTGCGGCAGGCCAAGGAGTATCTGCGTGACGCCGGCCTGCCGGTGAGGCTTTAAGGATTCTCCGGCGGGGCCGCCTTGGGCATCACGAGGACTTTGTCCAAGCGGTGGCCGTCCATGTCGACGACCTCGAAGACATGTCCGAGGGCTTCCACGCGGTCGCCTTCGGAGGGGATGCGTCCGAGGGAGCGCATCACGAACCCGGCGATGGCGGTGAAGCGACCGGTGCCTTCGCCCGGGAAACGTCCGATGATCCCGGTCGCTTCGCGGAAGTCGTCGAGGGTCACGCTCGCGTCGATCAGCCAGCTGCCGTCGTCGCGCCTTCGCACCGGCTTGGCCTGGGCGATGGGCGAGCCCTCGTTGGGCAGTTCGCCGACGACGGACTCCAGGACGTCGTTGAGCGAGACGACGCCGCGGACGCGCCCGAACTCGTCGGTGACGAGGACGATGTGCAGCTTGTCCTTGCGGAAGCGTTCCAGGAGCTGGGTGCCGGTGCAATGAGGCGTGACCGTGGGTGGCTCGCTGAGGAGGTCCTTGATGGAGGCGCAGCCGGCGAGAGACAGGTTCGCCCAGAGCCGCTTGACCGAAACGACCCCGAGGGGTCGGTCCGGCGAGCCGCGGAAGACGGGGAACCAGGTATGTCCCGACGCCACGATCTTCCGCCAGTTGACCTCGTCGCTGTCGTCCAGGCTAAGCCAGACCACGCGATTGCTCGGGGTCATCAGCTTCTCGGCCGTGATGAGGTCCAGCGACAAGGCCCCGTGGACCATGCGGTGTTCGGCGGCGTGGAGCACGCCGGACGCCATCCCTTGGTCGACCATCATGCGAAGCTCGTCTTCGGACATCGTGTCTTCCGGCAGCCGCTTCCGGCCGAAGAGGCGCATCACGATGTCGGCGCAGAAACTCATCGCTCCGACCAGCGGCGAGGCCAGCAAGGCGATGAGGGCCATCGGACGGGACAGGATCACCGCGAGCCCTTCCGGATTGGAAAGTCCCAGGCGTTTCGGGACGATCTCCGCGCAGATGATGGTGAGCGACCCGATGACGAAGGACACGCCCATGCGGGAGACGTTGTCGGCGTTGTCGTGAAGCCAGGCCCAGGAGCTCGCCTCGAAGTGCGGTCTGAGCGCCGCCGCCAAGGGGGCGCCGCCGAAGGTCGCGGCGATGATGCTTCCGAAGGTCAGGCCGACCTGCACGGTCGAAAGGAAGCGCGAGGGGTTGGCGAGCAGCTCCAAGGCCTTGCGGGCGCCCGCGCTGCCGTCTTCGGCCATCCGGGCGAGTCGTCGGCGGTTGGATGAGACCAAGGCCATTTCGGACAATTCGAAAAGGCCGATGGTCAGCCAACAGGCTAGGATCACGAAAATTTCCACTGTTTCCTAATGGTCGAGGGGGGGCGGGCAGTCAAATCCGCTTGTTGCTGAGGCCCGCCCTCCTACCTTCTCCCCAAGCATGGCGACCCATTTTGAGGCAATCATCGTCGGAAGCGGCATCGGCGGGCTGAGTTTCGCGCTCAACCTCGCCCGCCGCGGTCGTTCCGTCGCCATCGTCACGAAGAAGACGAGTTCCGAGTCCAACACCAACTGGGCCCAGGGCGGCATCGCCTGCGTCACCGATCAGACCGACCACTTCGACAGCCACGTCCAGGACACCCTGACCGCGGGCGACGGGCTCTGCGACGTGGACGTCGTCCGCCATATCATCGAAGCAGGACCCGCCCGCGTGGCCGAGCTCATCGCGTGGGGCGTGGAGTTCGAGAACGGCGCCGACGGGCGGCCCGACCTCGGTCGCGAAGGCGGCCATTCCCAACGACGGATCCTCCATGCGCGCGACATGACCGGCCGGGCCATCGAGTCCGCCCTGCTCCGGGCGGTCGCCGCGTCGCCGCAGGTGACGATGCTCGAACACCATCTGGCCATCGACCTCATCACCCGCGCCAAGCTGGGGGCGACCCGTGCCGGCTCGTCTGACGACCGCGTCCTCGGCGTCCATGTGCTCGACACCCGCCAGGGCCGCGTCGAGACGCTTTCCTCGTCGGTCGTGGTCTTGGCGACCGGCGGGATGGGCCAGGTCTACCAGTTCACCACCAATCCGGACATCGCCACCGGTGACGGCATCGCGATGGCCTATCGCGCGGGCGCGGAGGTGCGCGACATGGAGATGGTGCAGTTCCACCCCACGGCGCTCAAAGCTCCCGATGGCGGCCGGGCGCTGATCTCGGAGGCCGTCCGCGGCGAGGGCGCCGTCCTCAAGGATTTGTCGCTAAGGCCTTTCATGAAGGATTTCCATCCCCTCGCCGATCTGGCGCCGCGGGATGTCGTCGCCCGCGCCATCGACTCCGTGATGAAGCGCGACGGGGCGCCGCATGTCCTGCTCGACGCGACCGAGGTCGCCAAGGGGCACCTGGCCGAACGTTTCCCGCATATCGTCGCCACCTGCCGCAAGGCCGGTTTCGACCTCGCCCGCGAAGCGGTGCCCGTCGTCCCGGCGGCCCATTACCTTTGCGGCGGCGTGGCCACCGACCTCCATGGGCAGACTTCCCTGGCGGGTCTTTTCGCGGTCGGCGAGGTGGCGTGCACCGGCTTGCATGGCGCCAATCGGCTGGCCTCCAATTCGCTTCTCGAGGCCGTCGTCCTGGCCCACGACGGGGCCGTCGCGGCCGATGCGGACATCGCCCTTCATCCCTCTCCGACGGCGAGCCTGCCGGCCTGGATCGACGGAGCCGCCGGCGATCCTGACGAACGCGTCGTGCTGACCCATAACTGGGACGAGCTTCGCCGCACGATGTGGGATTACGTCGGCATCGTCCGTTCCACCAAGCGCCTGCAGCGGGCGCGCACGCGCATCGGGATGCTTTCCGACGAGGTCCGGGAATATTACTGGAACTTCCGCGTCGAGCCCAGGCTGCTCGAGCTCCGCAACCTCATCCAGGTGGCCGAGTTGATCGTCGACTGCGCCTTGCAGCGTCGGGAGAGCCGGGGCCTGCATTTCACCTTGGATTATCCCGCCAAGCTGTCGGAGGCCCGTCACACCTCCGTCCGCCGTCCGCAAAGCCGCCCATGAAAGTCGCCATCGTCGGCACGGGCGCCGTCGGCGGTTGGTACGCCGCCCTGCTTGCGGAAGCCGGACATGAAGTCCACTGCGTCTCACGCGCCGACCATGCCGTCATCCGGCAGCAGGGCCTGACCATCCGCGCGCGCGGACATGATCGGGTGGTCCGCGTATCGTCGGCCTCGCCTGACACGGCGTCCATCGGAGCCTGCGACCTCGTGGTGGTGGCGCTCAAATCGACCGCCAACGAAAGCCTGCCTTCCTTGGTCGCCCCCCTGCTGGGCCCGTCCTCCTTGGTGCTCACCTTGCAGAACGGGATGGGCAACGTCGAAGCCTTGGCGAGCCTTCTGCCGGCCGACCGCATCGTCGGGGGACTCTGTTTCGTCTGCATCAACCGTCTCTCGCCCGGTCTGATCGAGACCACCCTCGAGGGTTACGTCCGGATGGCCGCCGCGGGCGGACCGGTCAATCCGGCGGTCGAGACGTGCGTCCGTCTCTTCTCCGCCGCGGGCGTGGACTGTCATGCCGAGGCCTCGCTGGAAGCCGTGCTCTGGAAGAAGCTTTGCTGGAACATCCCTTTCAACGGTCTCGCGATCGCGGCCGGCGGCCTCACCACCGACCGTATCCTGGCCGACCCCGCGCTCAACGAACGCGCTTTCCTGCTCATGAAGGAAGTCCAGGCCGCCGCCTTGGCGCGCGGATGCGGTTTCGAAGACGCGCATATCAAGCGTCAGTTCGTCGTGACGGCGGGGATGGGCGCCTATCGTCCTTCGAGCCTCATCGACTTCGTCGAAGGACGCGACGTCGAGGTGGAGGGCATCTGGGGCGAGCCGTTGCGCCGTGGCCTTGCCGCCGAGGTGATGATGCCGCAGACACGACGCTTGCTGGCGGACATCCGCGCCAGGCTGGCGGATCGAGGCTAGTCGACCGAGCCGACAGACAAGGGGGCTCGGCCGAGGCGGTCGGCCAAGCGCCTCGCCTCGTCGCTCGCCAGCGAGGTCGTCCAGAATCGGGTGCGGTTGAATCCGCCTGGTACCTCCCGCAAGATCCTTCCTTGGGAATCCGCCAGCGTGACGACCAAGGCTTGGGAGTTTCCGTCGGGATGGAACGAGAGACGGACGACGATTTCGGCCATATCCGGCGATGACGGCACGTCATAGCCGGCCTGTCTCATGGCTCGGACGAAGGCGTCGTGGGCCGCTTCGGCCAAAGGGTCGACCCCGACGGGCGGCTCGACGAAGACCCTGCTGGCCCCCGCCGAAGCGACGGGGGAGCGGCTCGGAGCGCAGCCTGCGAAGCTCCCGCCGAAGGTGAGCAGGAACAGGCCGAAAATCATGCCGGCTCGGTGCATAACTTGTTTATTAACGGTTCTCGCCCCGGGACAAGCAGGGACATGATATCGGGTGCGGTCGGCCTGAGGCCGTCCCATCCCTCCTTCGCCATGGCCCGCGTTCAAGCCG
>JBDLWC010000213.1:0-5803 GCA_039804485.1 Verrucomicrobiota bacterium | reverse complement strand
GACGACGCGGTCGCCGTCGATGGTCTCGGTGCGCTCGCAGATGCCGCGCTTTTCCTGGATCAGCGTGAGCATGTCGCCGATCGACGTGCCCGGGATGTGGATGTTGGCCCGGATGGTCGGTTCCTCGATGTGCTCGATGGCGGAGGGGTCCGGCATGGACACGGGGTTGTCGAGGATGTGCTCCACGCCGTCGGTGGTGTAGACCTTATAGACGACCGACGGGTAGGTGGAGAGGATGTCGAGGTCGTACTCGCGGCGGAGACGCTCCTGGACGATCTCCATGTGCAGCAGGCCCAGGAAGCCGCAACGGAAGCCGAAGCCCAGCGCGCTCGAGCTCTCCGCGGTGTAGGTCAGCGAGGAGTCGTTGATGGCCAGCTTGGCGAGCGAGGTCTTGAGCTTCTCGTAGTCGGCGGTGTCGAGCGGGTAGATGCCGCTGAAGACCATCGGGCTGACCTCCTTGAAGCCCGGGACGGGCTCCTTGGCGGGATCGCTCGCGAGGGTGATGGTGTCGCCGACCTTCACGTCCGCGACCTCGCGGATGTTGATGACGATGTAACCGACGGAGCCGGGCCCGAGCTCGGCCTGCGGCTTCATCTTCGGGGAGAAGACGCCGACCTCCTTGATGACGGAGCGGACGCCGTTGAACATCAGCTCGATCGTCTGGCCGGCCTTGAAGGTGCCCGAGAAGACGCGCACGTAGCTGATGACGCCCTTGTAGGAGTCGAAGAGGGAGTCGAAGACCAGCGCGCGGTGCTGGGGGTAGTCGGACCAGCGGGGCGGCGGGACGCGCTTGATGATGGCGGCGAAGATGTCGTCGATGCCGATGCCCGACTTGCCCGAGGCGAGGACGGCGTCCTGCGCGGGGATGGTGAGGATGTCCTCGACCTGCCGGCGGGCCTCCTCGGGCCGGGCGCTGGGAAGGTCGACCTTGTTGATGACCGGGACGATCTCGAGCCCCTGGTTCATCGCCAAGGTGGCGTTGGCGACCGTCTGGGCTTCGACCCCCTGGGAAGCGTCGATCAGGAGGACGGCGCCTTCGCAGGCGGCGAGGGAGCGCGAGACTTCGTAGGCGAAGTCGACGTGTCCCGGCGTGTCGATGAGGTTGAGGATGTACTGCTTGCCGTCCGGCGCGGTGAAGTTCATCGTCACCGGGTGGCACTTGATCGTGATGCCCTTCTCGCGCTCGAGGTCCATCGCGTCGAGGAGCTGCTCCTTCATCTGGCGCTTTTCGATCGTCTTGGTGTGCTCGAGCAGGCGGTCGGAAAGCGTCGTCTTGCCGTGGTCGACGTGCGCGATGATGCAGAAATTACGGATATGGTCTAAGGACACGGGAAAAGGGTGAAGAGGCTAATAGGACTGCGGACGGGGCGGTTGTCCAGCGTTAGCCCCCGTCCGGCGGCGTTTAGGCGGGAATATCGGCGAACTCGTGCAAGGAGGCCACGGGAGCGGCGGGCGCGGAGCGCTTCATCATGCCGGCAAGGACGCCGCCGGGGCCGCATTCGTAGAACTGGGACACGCCGGAGGCGGCGGCCGCCTGACAATCGTCCTCCCAGAGGACCGAAGAGACCACCTGCTTGACCAAGGCCGCCCGCAGCTCGGCCGGCTCGGAGAGCGTACCGCCGGTGGTGTTGGAGTAGACGGTGACCCGGGGGCGCTTGAATTCGACGCCCGAGAGGTAGGCCTCGAAGGCCTTGCGGGCGGGCTCCATCAGGCGGCTGTGGTAGGCTCCGGCGACGACGAGCGGCTTCACGAGCTTGAAGGGACCGAACTCCTTGGCGCGGGCGACCGCCTGGGCGACCTTGTCCGCGTCGCCGGAGATCACCACCTGGCCGGGGCAGTTGAAATTGGCGGCGTCGATATCGAACGCCGCGCAGAGCTTGAAGATGTCCTCGCGGCTGCCCCCGATGACGGCGGCCATGCCGCCCTTGGTCTGATCGCAGGCGAGCTGCATGAGACGGCCGCGCTCGGCGACCACCTTAAGGCCGGTCTCGAAATCCCAGACGCCGGCGAAAGCGTAGGCGGTGAGCTCCCCGAGCGAAAGGCCCAGGCAGGCCTTGAGGTCATCGAGCTTGCCGCGCTCCTGCAGGATCCGGGCGATGGCGTAGCCTTGGACGAAAAGGGCCGGCTGGCAGACGCGCGTCTCGGTCAGGACCTCGGCGGGGCCTTCGAAGCAGACCTGCCGGAGGTCGAACGGCAGCACCTGGGACGCGCGGTCATAAAGTTCCTTGGCGACAGGGGAGCCTTCGTAAAGGGACTTACCCATCCCGACGACTTGGGCGCCTTGACCAGAAAACAGCAATGCGGTGGACATGGGTAAGAGGGAGGGAAAAAGGGAGGAAGCGTCAATGATGGAGAGAAAGGCAAGGGGGCATGCTGGCAAGGGGACACGGGGACAAGGGGAGATGCCCAAAAGCCTCCCAAGGAAGGGTTGAGTCACGACGGCCGTGCCCACGTGTCACCATGGCCACGCGCCCCCTGATTCAGCCCTCCTTCCTTGACCACCCTCCCCGCTGCCCCTACCCCTTGCCCTTCTTTTCAACCATGCCTATCGCCCTTCTCTCCGTCAGCGACAAAACCGGCCTGCTGCCTTTCGCCCAGGCCCTCGTCAAGGAACACGGCTACAAGCTCCTCTCGACGGGCGGCACGTCGAAGATGCTGCGCGAAGCCGGCCTGCCGGTGACCGACGTCAGCGAGCACACCGGCTTCCCTGAGATCATGGAAGGCCGCGTGAAGACGCTGCATCCGAAAGTCCACGGCGGCCTGCTGTGCCGTCGCGACTCGCACGAGCACCTCGACGAAGCGAAGAAGCACGGCATCGACCTCATCGACCTCGTGGTGGTCAACCTCTACCCCTTCGAGGCCACCGTCGCCAAGCCGGGCTGCTCTTTCGAGGACGCCATCGAGAACATCGACATCGGCGGTCCGTCCATGCTCCGCAGCGCGGCCAAGAACCACGCCTCGGTCTCCGTGGTCACCGACCCGGCCGACTATGAGCGCGTGCTCGCCGCGATGAAGGCCCCGGAGACCCTCGGCGAACTCCGCCGCGAACTCGCCCTCAAGGTCTTCCAGCGCACCTCGGCCTACGACGCCGCCATCGCCAACTACCTGGAATCCCAAGCCCAGCCCGGCCTCGGCAACGTGCTCGGCCTGCCCTCCCGCTTCACCTCCACCCTGCCCATCGCCCAGCGCCTCCGCTACGGCGAGAACCCCCACCAGCAGGCCGCGCTCTACGGCTCCTTCCATGAGGCCTTCGACCAGCTCCAGGGCAAGGAACTCAGCTACAACAACATCCTCGATATCACCGCCGCGACCTACCTCATCGGCGAGTTCGAGCGCCCGACGATCTGCATCCTGAAGCACACCAACCCCTGCGGCGTGGCTTCGGCCGACACCCTCCTCGAGGCCTGGCACAAGGCCTTCGAGACCGACAAGCAGGCCCCGTTCGGCGGCATCATCGTCGCCAACCGCACGGTGGACCGCGGCCTCGCCGAGGCGATCGCCGAGATCTTCTCCGAAGTCATCATCGCGCCGGAATTCGACGCCGACGCCCTCGCGATCTTCGGCAAGAAGAAGAACCTCCGCCTGATGCGCGCCAAGGTCGGCCTCCGCGCCGACACCCTCCGCGAAGTCCGCGCCGTCATCGGCGGCGTGCTCGTCCAGGACCGCGACCAGAAGCCCGTCAACCCGCGCGACTTCAAGGTCGTCACCCGGCGCCAGCCCACGGCCGACGAGATGACCGCCCTGCTCTTCGGCTGGCGCGTCGTCCGCCACGTGAAGTCCAACGCCATCGTCTACGCCGGCAAGGAACGCACGCTCAGCGTCGGCGCCGGCCAGATGTCCCGCATCGATTCCTCCCGCATCGCGGTCTGGAAGGCCGGCGAGGCCAAGCTCTCCCTGCAGGGCTCGGCCATCGCCTCGGACGCCTTCTTCCCGTTCCCCGACGGCCTGCTCGCCGCGGCCGACGCCGGCGCGACCTGCGCGATCCAGCCCGGAGGCTCCGTGAAGGACGCCGACGTGATCGCCGCCGCCGACGCGCGCGGCATGGCGATGGTCTTCACCGGCATGCGCCACTTTAAGCACTGAGTTCCGCGCAGCGGAACTCAGTGCTTAAAGCGCAGGGGACACGCTGGCACGGTGACACGGGGACAAGGGGGTACCGCAGCAAGCGAGGCGGACGTCTTCATTTCCAATGGGCGGCAATGCCGCCACATCACCCCGTGTCACCGTGCCCGCTTGCCCCCTTAAAGCTTGATCCCGATCTTCTCGAGCAGGCGCGCGAGCTCGTCGTCGCTGCCGAAGGGGATCGAGATGGCGCCCTTGCTGCCCTTTCGGACGACGCTGACAGGCGCGGCGAAATGCGAGGCGAGGCGCTTCTGGACGTCGGCGACGACGGTCTGGGTGGCCTGCTTGCGCTCGGTCTTCTTGGTCGAGGCGAGCTTCCTGACCTCGGCTTCCGTGGCGCGGACCGAAAGGCCTTTCTCGAGGATCAGGCGGGCGATCTGCACCCGATGGGCCGGACTCTCGACGCCGAGCAGCGCCTTGGCGTGGCCGACGGAAAGCTGCCCCCGGCGGAGGTAGCCCTGCAGCTCGTTATCGAGGGAAAGCAGGCGGACGCTGTTGGCGATGGTCGCGCGAGGCTTCCCGAGACGGTCCGCGACCGCCTCCTGGGTGAGGTTGAAGTCGCGCATGAGCGAAGCCACGCCGACGGCCTCGTCGATGGGGTTGAGGTCGGCGCGCTGGAGATTCTCGACCAAGGCGAGCACGGCGCTGGAGGCGTCGCTGGCCTCGACGATGCGCGCGGTGATGGTCTTCTGGCCGAGGAGCTTGAAGGCCCGGAAACGCCGCTCGCCGGCGATCAGTTCGAAGCCGTCCTTGACCTTGCGCACGACGACCGGCTGCAACAGGCCTTCGGAGCGGATCGATTCGGCGAGCTCCTTGACCTGGGCGTCGTCGAAATCCCGCCGCGGCTGGCGCGGATTGGGGACGATGGCCGTGAGCGACAGCTCCTGCAGCAGGAGACCGGGCGCGACCGCGGCGGGAGCCGGAGCCGGCGCGGCGACCGGGGCGGGCGCGGACGCGGCGGGCACGGGCTTGGCGACGCCCCCGCCGATGAGGGAACCGAGACCGCGACCGAGGGATTTCTTAGGAGGAGTGGCCATAGGACTTTTTAAAAAAGGGCTCAACGCGCCGCCGCGTCGGGCTGAGGAATGAAGATATCGACATCCGCTTTCAGGGCGGAAGGCGAGGGAAGGTTATTCGCTTTCAGGATCCATTCGACCTTGGAGCCGTGGCGGAGGGCGATCTTGGTGAGATTGTCCCCGGCTTTGACGCGATACTTAAGGCCGGACTGGGGCACGTCCGTCGCGGGCTCGGCCCCGCCTGCGGCGGCGGCAGAACCGGGCGAAGCGGCCGCCGGCTTGCCGAGGGCGGCGTTCACCTGACGGACGATCTCGGCGAGGGCCACGTTGACGTCCGCGGTCTGCTGCTTGAGCCGGCGGTCGACCTCGTTGAGCGTCTCAGCCCGGGCCTTGGTCATCGCGTCGGCCGTCGAAGCCGACGGACCCTGACCGGCTTTCTGGCGATTGAGGGCCGCGCGGAGGTCGGCGTTCTCGAGCTTGAGCTTCTCGACCTCGGTGCGCAGATCGGCGAGATCCTGCTGCATCCCGGCAAGCTGGGCGTTCTGAGCGGAAAGGGGAAGCAGACCAAGAAGCAGGAAAAGGAAGCCGATGCGCATGACCCAAGGAAAACACCCCGCAGGCGGGAGAGCAAAGCGATATGAGACCACAAAGAGACAGGGTCGGGG
>JBDLWC010000212.1:0-2524 GCA_039804485.1 Verrucomicrobiota bacterium | reverse complement strand
CCTTGTTCGCGTAGCCGCGCAGAAGATCCCTCTCGGGGTAGCCGAGCTTGTCGAGATACAGCGCATAACAGACCATGCCCGCCAGTCCGGCGACGCCCATCGAAAGGATGAGATTGGTTTTTTCGCCGAGATGTCCGGTGAACGCGGCGTGCAAGAAACTGAACCCCTTGAAGGCGATGACCGCGAGGAGCAGCGAGCCGACCAGGACCTGGAGCGCGGGCTTGAGCAGGCTTTCCGCCAGGAATTCCGGCGCATGCTTCTTCAGGAAGTGACGCAGGACGAGGTACTGCCAGAGGGTCGAGATGGCGTTCGCCACCGCGAGCCCTTCCACGCCGTACCCCATCCACACGGCGGACAGGGAACCGACGGCGTTCACGGCCAAGGCATGGATGGCCGCGATGAAGGTGTCCTTGGTCCTGCCGGCGACGTTCAAGGCGCGCGTGACGATCGAGATCATCGCGTAAAAAGGCATGGCGATGGCGAACAGGACAAGCAGATGGCTGGTCGCGAGGCAGTTGCCGGCGTTGAACCGTCCGTACTGGAACAGCAGCTGGACGATGGGTACGGCCAAGGCGGCCAGTCCGAAGGCGGCGCCCACGTTGATGGCCAGGACCAGGCGCATGCCGCGTCCGTAATTCCGGGCCAGCGCGGGCACGTCGCGGCCGGCGAAGGCCGTGGCGAGCGCCGGGAAGATGACGACGGCGACCGAGGCGGAGAACAGGCCGATGGGCAGCTCGACGATGCGGTTGGCGATGTAGTAATACATCAGCCCGGCGTCGCTGACATCATAGGCCAAGCCACGCGAGATGAGCACGTTGACCTGCTGGACGCCGGCGCCGAGCGCGGCCGGCAGGAACGCGATGCTCAGGGTCCGCCAGGCGGCTTCGTCCGCGTTCGACAGTCTGTGGTGCCAGCCTTCCTGACGCAGCCCCCAGAGCGGTATCAGGAGCTGGCACAGGCCGCCGACGAGCGCGCCGAGGCATAGCCAGACGGCCTTGCCCATGTCGTCCGAGGCGAAGTTCTCCCCGAACACGCCCAAGGCCACGATCATGCAGAGGTTGAGCACGGCCGAAGCGAACTCCGCCAAGCCGAACCGGCCGCTGAGATTGACCGCCGACGTGAAGAGCGCCGCGACGCAGATGAGCGGCATGTAAGGCATGCAGATCGCGGTGAGCAAAGCCGCGTCGCTGTCCGCCGGCCGGAGAAGCGCCCAGAGCAAAGCCGTGCCGATGCCGATGAGCGTCAGCCCGAGCATCCACGGGAAGACCTTGCGCAGGACGAAATTCAGGAAACCCAAGGCGGCGGGCCTGCCGTCCCGCACGGACTTGTCCGCCAGCACGGGGACGACGGCCGCGGTCAAGGCGCCTTCGCCGAGGAGCCGCCGGAACAGGTTCGGGATCTGAAACGCGAAGATGAAGGCCGAGCCGATGGCCGAGGCGCCGAACACGGCGGTGGTGAGCTGATCCCGGAACAGCCCGAGGACGCGCGAGACCATCGTCCAGGAGGCGGTCTTCGCCATCGCCTGGTACTGACGCGTCGGCTCGCTCATGCGCTCAGGGCTGGATGGCGCGCATGCCTTCCTCGAGGACCGCCCGGAGGGCGGGCACGAGATCCGTCCGAGGGACCGCGGCTTCGGCGCGGTCGGCGAGGCTGCGCACCTTGGCGACGCCCTTGGCGACTTCGGCGCCGCCGTAGACGAGCGCATACTTGGCGCCTGCGACCTCGGCGGCCTGGATCAGCTTGGGGAACTTGCCGTCCTTGAGGTTGTATTCCACGCGGAAACCGGCCCGACGCAGGTTGGCGAGGTCTTCGAGCGCGGCGTTCCGGGCGTCGTCGCCGAGGATCATGACATAGAAATCAGGTCCGTCGGCATAGGCCGGGATCAGCTTCTTGAGCTCGAGAAGGTCGCGCAGGGTGACGTCGCCCATGCCGAAACCGACCGCCGGCAGATCCGGGCCGCCGAGCTTCTTGACCAGGGCGTCATAGCGACCGCCGCCGGCGAGCGCGCGGGCTTCGCCGCCCGTCTCGAAGGCCTCGAAGACGAAACCGGTGTAGTAAGCGAGACCGCGGACGATGGTGAGGTCGATGGCCACGCACTCGGCGAAGCCCATGGCGGTCAGCGTGCCGAGCAGCTGCTTCCATTCGGCGAGCCGCGCGGTCATCGCGGCGTCGCCGGCGGCGAGCGTCTCGAGGTCGGCCAAGGACTTCGTGTTGGCGAAAGCGCGGGCGGCGTCGAGGGTCTTGACCGGATCCACCGTCGTGCCGGCCAGGGCGGCGGTCATGGCGTCGAGCAGGTCCTTCGGCGAGCCGCGCTCGAGCTTGTCGACGACGCCGAGCACGGCGGCGGCCTGAGCCTCGGGCACGCCGAGACTGCCGAGATAGCGGAACCAGAGCGTGCGATCGGAGACGCGGATCCGGAAGTCCTGCTGCGTAAGCCCGAAGCCGATCAGGCAGTCGGCGCACAGCGCGATGATCTCGGCGTCCGCCGCGGGGCCGGCTTCGCCGAGCAGGTCGGCGTTGAGCT
>JBDLWC010000211.1:0-4391 GCA_039804485.1 Verrucomicrobiota bacterium | reverse complement strand
AGATGAAGGAGATCAAGATCTACTGCGACAAGGACGGCTGGGCCGACCGCACGGAGGTCGTGCAGCACGACGAATCGCACCAGCTGATCGAGGAGTTCATGCTCCTCGCCAACGAGAGCGTCGCGACGGCCCTCGACAAGGGCTCGGTCCCGCACGTCAACCGGGTCCACGACGATCCGGACCCCGAGAAGCTCGCCGCCCTGCGCGAAGAGCTCGCCGGCAACGGCTTCAAGGTCGGCGACCTCACGCACCGCTCCGAGATGGTCAAGCTGCTCGCCAGCCTGAAGGACCGCGAAGACGGCTACACGATCCGCATCCAGCTGCTGCGCTCGCTCAAGCAGGCCTGCTACCGTCCTTCCGCCGACGGCCACTTCGGCCTCGCGAAGCGGCATTACTCGCACTTCACGTCGCCCATCCGCCGTTACTCGGACCTTCTCGAACACCGCATCTTCGACGCCTACATCGCCAAGCACGGCGTGCGTTCGGCGCCGAAGGAGCCGCCGCGCTCGCCGGGACTCGGCGAACTCACCCGCTCTTGCGAGCACATCTCGATCACCGAACGCAACAGCTCCGAGGCCGAACGCGACTCCGTCAAGATCAAGATCCTGGAGCTCTTCGAGCGCGAGGCCGCCCGGGCCGAGAAGACCCCCTTCGAAGCCACGATCACGGACGTCAAACCCCATGGCCTCATGGTCGAGCTCAACGCCTCGCAGGCGTACGGACTCGTGCACATGTCGACGCTCACCGACGACTACTACCGCCTCAACGACCGGGGCAACATGCTCGTCGGCAGCCGGACCGGACGGAAGTTTGCGCCCGGCGGGGTCATCAAGGTCATCGTCGATCGCGTCGACCGGTTCAAACGCCAGGTAGACTTCCGCCTCTACGACGATCGTCAGGTCCAGAAACCGAGGGGCGCGCAGAATCGAGGACTGAATCGAGGTCAGCGTTGAGGTCTGAACGGAGGACTGAATGGATCGAGCGGCGTCGGGCAGGGACAGCACCACGTGCTGTCCTTTTTCTTGGAGACCATTCTCAGGTGGCAGGTGGCAGCCCCACCAGGTGGCGGGAGTATGCCCGCTCAAGGGGAAACCGGAGACCGGATGATTGGCTAGGTAATGAAAAAACGCTCAGGTCCCTGCTGCGGGTATTCAGGTACAGGTGCAGGATCTCTGTCCTCTGTCATCTGTCATCGATGCAGTCATCTACTCAGCCCTCCACCCAGCCCTCAATTCTTCCGCATCAGTCTCCCCCACGCCCGCGCATAATCGCCGGCGGCCCTGACGACGCGGAGCCGACCGGCATCGTCGTCCGTCCATCTGACCGGGATCTCGACAAGTCGAGCCCCGGCGCGGGCGAGAAGCACGAAGGCTTCGGCGCCGAAAGAAAAGCCACGGGCGGCGGGCGGCATCCGCAAGTTCGCGAAGACGGAGCGACTGACGAGTTTCAGGCCGCAACCCGGATCGGTCAGGCGCGCGCCCGGCAAGAGCCGCCAAAACAGCGAGAGCGTCGCGGAAATGAGCGAGCGCTTCCAGGAGCGGCCCGTCACCTGTGAATCGCGATGCCAGCGAGAGCCGGCGACGAGGTCGGCCTGCCCTTCCGTGATGAGACGGTAGCCGCGCACGAGCGCTTCGGGATCCGTGGCCATGTCGGCGTCGCAATAGGCGAGGACGTCGTAGCCCTCGGGAGCGGACTCCCAGGCCGAACAGATCGCGACGCCTTTGTCGCCGCGGTCGCTCGCCCGATGGTAGACGACCCGATACGGGATCTTCGCGGCCGACTCGATGGCCACGGCCCGGGTCCAATCCGTGGAGCCATTATCCGAAACCACGATCAGGGCATCCGAACAGCCGTTCGCCTGCAGGCTTTCGGCCAGACGAGCCAGGCCCGACCCCAGACGGCGCTCCTCATTGCGGACCGGAATGACGATTAGGAGGGGCATCGGGGACGTTTAAAATCCCTCATTTCCCAAGATAACTCAACGCTTACGTCCGGCCTTTGCGATTGAGATGAGATTGAGACTCATTTTCATGTTTGACTGTTGAGACTGAATCTCAACTTTCGGCGAGCTGCCCATTCACCATGCGTCCGCACCTCCTCTTCCTGCTCGCCGCCAGCCAGCTCGCATCGGCCCAGACCTCGCCTGCGACCGTCAAGACGAGCGAGCTCGCCCCCCTGACCGTGACGGGCATCGCACCGGATGCCTTCATCCTCCCGGGCTCGGCGGCCGTCATCGAAGGCGATGAATTCCGCGCCAAGGGCTACACGAACATCAAGCAGATCGCCGCCAACACCCCCGGCGTGTTCGTGCGCGATGAAGACGGCTTCGGCAACTTCCCCAATATCTCGATCCGCGGCGTCGACGGCACGCGCAGCGCCAAGGTCACCCTGATGGAGGACGGCATCCTGACCGCACCCTCGCCCTACTCCTCCCCCAACGCCTATTACGCGCCGAAGTCGGGACGTATGTCCGGCATCGAGTTCCTCAAGGGCTCGAGCCAGGTGATGTACGGGCCGCACACCACGGGCGGGGTCATCAACTTCCTGTCGACCCCCATCCCGACGGGCGGTCAGCGCTTCTTCTCGCGCCTCACGGCCGGCAACTACGGCAACTACTTCAACCAGACCTGGCTCGGCGGCACGACGATGACCGAGCAGGGCAAGGTCGGCGCGCTCGTCGAACTACACACCCAGCTCAGCGATGGTTACCGCATGATCGACGGCGTCGGCCGCCGCAGCGGGTTCACCCTCACCGAGCCGATGGTCAAGCTGTCGTGGGAACCGAAAAGCGCGCTCCGCCAGCGCATCGAACTCAAGGTCGGCCAGACCGACTTCGAAGCCGACGAATCCTACGCGGGCCTGACCGAGGCCGACCTCCGCGCGAATCCTGACCGCCGCTACGGCTCGAGCCGCTTCGACCACCACGTCGCCGAACACTGGCGCACGTACCTCAAGTGGATCGCCGAACCGGACAAGTCGCTCCGCCTTGAGAGCTCGCTCTACTACAACCGGTTCGACCGTACCTGGGACAAGCTCGACGGCCTGACCGGCGCCGGCCTCCGCACCAACGTCGCCGAAGCCCTCGCGCACTCACCTTCCCTCGCGATCCTGCGCGGCGACCTCGTCGCCGGCAACGACGGCGCCTTCTACACCAACGCCGCCGTGCGCAACCACGAGGCCTACGGCTGGCAGGGCTCGGCGCGCAAGCAGTTCAAGACCGGCGAAGCGCGCCATGAGCTCGTCGCCGGCCTGCGCGTCCATCGCGACACCGCCGGCGGCTCGAACCAGCGCACGACCTATGCGGTCGACGACGGCGTGATCGGCGCGGGCACCAAGGCGGCGGTCAGTTCGGCCGGCTTCCAGGAGACCCTCGCGACGGCGTTCTTCGTCGAAGACGCGATCAAGTTCGGCGCGCTGACCCTGCGCCCGGGCGTACGTTATGAATACCTCGACATGGCCAACACCGCGGCCGGCGGCGCCTATACGCCCGTCGACAGCGAGATGGTCATGGGCGGACTCGGCTTCACCTACGAACTCAACGCGCAGAGCACCGTCTTCGGCGGCGTCTACCGCGGCGGCTCCGCGGCCAATCCTTCCGGCTACGCCGCGGGCACGCGCTCCGAAGAAAGCCTCGGCAAGGAGCTCGGCCTCCGTCACCGCGACCGCGCGACCAGCTGGGAACTCACGGCCTTCCACACCGACTTCCGCGACCTCATCGCCCCCGTGGTCGGCGTGGCCGGCGGCGGCCTGATGCCCGTCACCAACGGCGGCGGCGCGACCTCCTACGGACTCGAAGCCCTCGTGCGCCACGACCTCGCCGGGGCGCAAGGCCGTGGCTTCGCGCTCCCGGCCTACGCCGGCGTCACCTGGACGCACGCGCGCTTCAGCGACATCGAGGGCAGCCGGCTCGGCAATTCGGCCGGCCTCTTCGCCGGCGCGAGCAACGGCAATGAGATCCCTTACATCCCGGAATGGAAACTCTCGGCCGGCCTCGGCTTCGAGACCGGACCGTGGGGCGGCTCGCTCGACCTCAGCTACTACTCCGCGACCTGGGGCACCGGCTACAACGCCGGCCCTCGGCTCGTCGACGGCTCCGGCGCGCCGGCCAATCCCTCCACGCTCGACGGCAAGGTCGACGGCCTCCTCACCGTGGACCTCAACCTGCGCTATCAGCTGACGCCCTCCTTCAAACTCGTCGGCGGGGTCCAGAACCTGCTCGATAAGCGGGCCATCATCAGCCGCGCCCCGCTCGGCGCGCGCGCCAACGCCCCGCGCACCTTCTTCTGCGGCGGCGAACTGGCCTTCTGAGCCCCGGACGCGACTTGCCTCCGCCGGACCGCGCTCGCATCGTCACCTTCCCCCGCGCATGCGCCCCGCGCCCGTCCAGCCTG
>JBDLWC010000210.1:0-8691 GCA_039804485.1 Verrucomicrobiota bacterium | reverse complement strand
CGGCCGGTGTTGAGCTTGACCAGGACGCGGTCGCCGTGGAGCGCCACGTGGGTGTCGTCGGCGCTGACGTGGAGCTGCTCGCGGGGCGGCGCGCCGGGGACGGCGTCGAAGACCACGCGGGCGGAGCCGCTCGGGCGGAAGAGGATGGTGCCTTCGAGGAGCTCGGCCTCGGGCTTGCGGTGGGCGCCGCCGGCGGCGGCCGGACCGCCGAAAGGCAGCGCCAGCAGGTGGCCTTTGACCGTCACGACCGCTCCGGCCTTGATCAGCCGGGGGATGGTCTTGCTCAGGCGACGGAGGTCTTCGCGCGTGCCGCCGAGGGCCTGCACGATGGCTTCGAGCCGCATCGGCTTGTAGCCGGGCCGGGCGAGGAACTTCAGCAGGACTTCTTCGGCGCTCATGCGCTTTCCTGCGAGCCTCCGAGCAGGCTGCCCAGGTAGGGCAGCAGCTGCTTCTTACGGCTCACGATGCCGGGCAGGTCGAAGATGTCCGGCGGGCGCTTCTGCGGGTACGTGATGCCTTGCACGATCTCGGCGTCGCCGCGGATCAGGAGCAGCGAGCTCTGCGTGTCGATGTCGGTCACGAGCAGGCAGGAGAAGTTCAGGCCGTTCTCGACGCGGTATTTCTCGAGGGCTTCGAGGAGGGCGTCCTCGCACTTCCAGAAATTGGTGAAGCCCAGTTCCTCGACCTGCGAGACCGAGAAGCGCCGTTCGCCTTCGCGGTACTGCTTGCAGTCCGCGCGCACGGCGGCGGCGGGGCTGAGGGTCGCCAGCACCGAGCCGGCGTTGAAGATCATGTCCGCCAGCCCGCGCGGATCGGCGTCCGCCAGCGTCGCCAGCCACTGGAGCAGGTCGGCGTCGAGCGGCGTGGTCGTCGGGCTCTGGAGCAGGAGCGTGTCGGAGATGATGCCGCACATCATCAGGCCGGCGATCTGCGGCGTCGGGCGCAGGCCGGAGGTGCGGAACATGTCGGCGACGATCGAGCACGTCGAACCGAGCGGCCGGTTGATGAAAAGGATGGGCTGGTGCGTGGGCGCGTTGCCCAGGCGGTGGTGGTCGATGACTTCCGTGATCTCGACCTCGGCGGCGCCGTCGACGGCCTGCGAGAGCTCGTTGTGGTCCATGAGGACGAGCTTCGCGCGCGGCGGGTTGATGATGTCGGACTTCGTGAACACGCCGACGAGCCGGCCGTCCTCGTCGATGACGTGGCAGATGAGCGCGGGGTTCTGGACGATGCGGCGCCGGGCGACCGAGAGTTTCTCCTGGGGCTTGAAAGTGAAGGCGTCGCGCTGGACGAGCCCGCCGACGAGCGTCGAGGCGCGCACGGCCCAGGCGGTGGTCGCGCTGTCGGTGTCGGCGTAGGCGACGGAGACCCGGGCGGCCTTGGCCCGCTCGAGGACTTCCGGCTTCATGCGGTGGCCGCCGGTGACGATGATGATGCGCACGCCCATCTCGATGGCGCGCAGGTGGACGTCGGCGCGGTCGCCGACGACGATGACGCTCTTGTTCGTCGGGATGCCTTCGATGGTCGCCGACTTGCCGAAGGAATCCAGCTCCATGGCGGCCACGCGCACGTAGAGGTCGTCGACGACGGCGGCGTCGAACGCGGCCACCTCGGTCCCGCCGATGGAGCGGATGATCGCGTTGATCGAGCTGGTCACCTTGCGCATCGACGTGGCGCGCTTGGGCTTCGGGATGAAGTAATCGCCGAGGCTGAAGATGGAGACGTAGCCTTCCAGGCGGCCGTCGCGTCCGACCACGGGCAGGGCGCGCACGTCATGCTGGTCGAGGAGCTCGAGCGCGCGGGAGCAGGTGTCGTCCACGCTGACCTTGAACGGGTCGCGGTGCATGATGTCCTCGATGCGCGGGATGACGTCGCCGACGAACTCAGGCAAGGTCGCGCCGAAGCGGCCGAGGATGGCGTCGATGCGCGCGTTGGAGTTGCCGCAGCGGGCCGGCTTGAAGCCGGATTGTCCGGAGGCTTCCTTGAAGGCGGCGTAGGCGAGGGCGGAGCAGATCGCGTCGGCGTCGGGGTTCTTGTGGCCGATGATGTACGTCGGTTGGGCGGAGCGGACGGCGGGAAGAGGAGGGGGGACGGACATGGCAGACGACGCGGAGGCGTAGGGCGTTTGTAAGGGCGGGACGCTGGGGAGGGAAGATTAATGGGGTAATGAGCGAGAACGGCGTGGGTAGGGTTGGGGTGATGCCCGCTCAAAGGGAAACCGGAGACCGGAACATTGGCTTGGGGCATTTCTTTCAGGTCCCGGGTGTCGGCCATCAGACCCTTGGTACGGGTATCCAGGTTCAGGTGCAGGTTCTGGCGCTCTGTCATCCGTCATCGATGCAGCCATCGTCCCATTTCAGGTGGCTGGTGGCAGCCCCGGGTGGCGGGTGGCGGGATGACGCCCGCTCAAAGGGAAACCGGAGACCGGATGATGGGATGATCGGCTGGGGGTATTTAGGTAGGGCGGGCTCTCCGAGCCCGCCGTTGTCCCGATTGAGGTCTGTATCTCTGTCGGCGAACGGACGGTTCGGAGAACCGTCCCTACCCAATCCCGAGACAAGTTCCAGGTCCCTGGTACGGGTATCCAGATTCGGGCATTCTGTCCTCCGTCATCGATTCAGTCCTCAACGCAGCCCTCCACTCAGTCCTCCCTCTGTCTCTCCCCTAACCGCCAACCGCTAACCGCTACCACCTTCCCCGCCTCCTTTCCTCCTGTCCTCTTTTCCTCCGGCCCTCTATCTTTCGCCCATGTCCTCCCTTTTCACCCCTCTCCAAGTCGGCGCCCTGACGCTCCCGAACCGTGTCCTGATGGCCCCGCTGACCCGTTGCCGGGCCGAGGGCGCCAACGTCCCGACGGACCTGATGGCCGAATATTACGCCCAGCGCGCCGGGGCCGGCCTGATCATCGCTGAGGCCACCACGGTCTCTCCGCGCGGTCATGGCTATCCGAACACCCCCGGTATCTACACCGACGAGCAGGTCGCCGGTTGGAAGAAGGTCACCTCGGCCGTGCACGCCAAGGGCGGCCGCATCTTCCTGCAGCTCTGGCATGTCGGTCGTATCTCGCACCCGTCTTTTCAGCCTGACGGCGAACTGCCGGTGGCTCCGTCTGCGATCAAGCCCAAGGGCCAGGTCTGGACCGGCAAGGAGATGGCTGACTACGTCACGCCCCGAGCCCTGCATGCCGAAGAAATCCCCGGTATCGTGGCCGAATACGTCCGTGGCGCCCGCCTGGCCAAGGAGGCCGGCTTCGACGGCGTCGAGATCCATAACGCCAACGGCTACCTGCTCGACCAGTTCCTCCGCAGCGGCACGAACACGCGCGAAGACGGCTACGGCGGTTCGGTCGCCCGCCGCGCCCGTCTGACGCTCGAGGTCACCAACGCCGTCATCTCCATCTGGGGGTCGGACCGCGTGGGTATCCGTCTCTCGCCCGGCGGTGTGTTCAATGACATGTCCGACGCCAATCCGACCGAGACCTTCGGTTACGTCCTCCGCGAACTCTCCAAGCTCGAGCTCGCCTACGCGCACGTCACGCGCGTCACCGCGCAGGACATCGCGCATGGCGCCAAGGACGGCGTCGGCCCCAAGGAGCTGCGCAAGGATTTCCAGGGCGTGCTCATCACCGCCGGCGGCTTCGACCGCGCCCAGGCCGAGCAGGCCATCGCCGAAGGCTGGGCGGACGCCGTAGCCTACGGCGTGCCGTTCCTCGCCAATCCGGACCTCCCGCGCCGCCTCCAGGAAGGCCTCGCGCTCAACACCCCGGACGAGAGCACCTTCTACGCCTCCGGCCCGAAGGGGTATACGGATTACCCTACCGCAGGCTGAAGCCTGCGGTTTAGTTGAACGGTTGACCAGTTGGCCGGTTGGCCAGACGGAGACGAATGAAAGGTTGAGCCTTAAGGCGTAAGCATGGCTGCAGAGAAGTCACAATTATGGCGCGGTTCCCCTATCTCTGGCCAACTGGCCAACTAATCAACGGATCAACTAGCTAGCCTGCGGCTCAGTGATGGCCGCCGGCCTGCTTCTCGGCCTCTTCCTTCTTCTTGTCCCACTTGTGGTGGCCGTCGGGCAGGGTGCCGCCGAGTTCGTAGAGCTTCACCTTGTTGTTGACCATCGCTTCGCGCGAGAGACCGGTCATCGAGTACTGGCTCTGGAGCCAGATTGCCTCCTCCGGGCAGACTTCCTGGCAGAGCCCGCAGTAGATGCAGCGGAGCATGTTGATCTCGAATTCCTTCGGCGCCTTCTCGACGTGGGCGTTCGGGGAGTCTTCGGCGATCTCGCCGGGGGTGATGCGGATGGCCTTGGGCGGGCAGACGAACTCGCAGAGCTGGCACGACACGCACTTCTCACGGCCGTTGGGGTCCATGACCAGCGTGGGGACGCCGCGGTAGTTCTTGGGGATGGTCGGGCGCTCCTCCGGGTACTGGAGGGTGACGGCCGGGCGCACCATGTTGTCCCAGGTGACCTTGAGGCCCGCGAGGATCTGCGGGAGATACGTGCGCTCGGCGAGGGTGAGCGGACGACGTTCGACGACTTTGATGGCCATGGTTTTGGTTATCCGCGGATGGCGTACCAGACGAAGTACGCGAGAAGGTTGAGGACGGCGACGGGCAGGAGCACGCGCCAGCCGATGCGCATCACCTGGTCATACCGGAAGCGCGGGATGGTCCAGCGCACCCAGACGAAGAAGAACAGGAAGAAGCACAGCTTGAGGAAGAACGCGGCCACGCCGATGAGCGAGGCGACCCAGCCTTCGCCGACGGACGGGAGCCAGGGCAGGACGTGCCAGCCGCCGAGGAACATCAGGATGAACAGCGCGGAGCCGATGACCATGTGGCTGTATTCCGCGACGAAGAAGATGCCGAACTTGAACGCGCCGTATTCGGTGTGGAAGCCGCCCACGAGGTCGGTCTCCGATTCCGGCATGTCGAAGGGGTGCCGGTTCGTCTCGGCGAAGACGCAGATCAGGAAGACCAGCGCGGCGACCGGCTGGGTGAACAGGTTCCAGGCGCCGTTCTGCGCGTCGACCATGGCCACCAGGCTGAGGCCGTGGTCCTGGCCCGGGACGGAGGTCGCGAGGAAGACGGTCAGCACCGAGAGGCCCATCGCGAGTTCATAGGAGACCAGCTGGGCGGCGCCGCGCACGGCGCCGAGGAAGGGGAACTTCGAGTTGGCGGACCAGCCGGCGAGGGCGATGCCGTAGACGCCGAGCGAGCTCACCGCGAACATCAGCAGCACGCCGACGTCGGCGCCCTGGGTCAGCGAGACGGCGTAACGCTTTCCTTCGTGGACGAATTCGCCGAAGGGCAGCATGACCAGCACCGCGAGGGCGGGCGCGAGCGCCACGATCGGGGCGAGGATGTAATAAGGCTTCCGGACGTGGCCCGGGAGGGCGTCCTCCTTGAAGAGGAACTTGCCGCCGTCGGCCGCGGGCTGGATGAAGCCGCCCCGCGCGAGGAAGGTCCCGAGGAACGGGATCCACCCGATGAGCGGGTGCATGGTGCGGTTCGGGCCGATGCGGCCTTGGATCCAGGCGGAAGCCTTGCGCTCGAGGAGCACGCTGTAGCCGGCGATCGTCATCACGATCAGGATCAGCGTCAGGCCGCGGGCCGCGGCGAAATACCAGGCCGGCGAGAGGATGAGGTCGTGGAGGAGTTGTTCCATGGTCGTCGCGGGCTTAGGCGAGGGCGACCGGGGCGAACTTCAGCAGCTTGCCTTCGGGGAACTTATGGGAAGCGAACGCGGCGCCGTCGAGCTGCACGCCCTCGGCGGGGAGCAGGCGTCCGTCGAGGCCGGCGAGCATCGGCACGTCGGCGGAGAGCTCGGCCCAGACGACGCCGGCGTCGGCGCGCGCGAGGCGGGCGAGGACCTGCACGTCGGGCAGCGTACCGGTCGGGCCGGGGACGGCCTGCGCGAACGACTGCAGGCGGAACTGGCAGTTGATGAACGTGCCGCTGCGCTCGAAGACCGTCAGCGCGGGCAGCACGACTTCGGCGGCCGCGGTGGTGACGTTGTGATGCGTGGCGAGGACGACGCTGCGGACCTTGGCGAGGGTCGAGGCGGGCAGGCCGAGCAGCGCGGCGTCTTCGCGCACGATGATGACCGACTTCACCTTGCCGGCGTCGATGTCGGCCGCGAGGGCCTTCAGGTCGGCGACGGGCGCGCGGTCGGTCAGGCCCGTGACGAGGGCGCCGCGGAAATTCGGGGTGCGGTCTTCGGAGACCAGGAGGCCGTCGCCCTTGCCCACGTGGGCCGGGATGTAGGCCGTGGCGTTCTTCGCCTTGGCGAGACGCGCGAGCAGGCGCTGCTCTTCGACCGACATGTGCGACGAGCCGACGATCGCGAGCGAGCCGGCGGAGAGGACTTCGTCGGCGGCGGCGAGGGCGGCCTCGAGGGTCGCCTTCGCGTTCTTCACCGTCGCGTAATTCACGCGGTTCGGGGCGTCGACGGACTTGAAAAGCTCGCGGCCGGAGTCGGCCATCCAGGTGTCGTTCACCGCGTCGTTACGGCGCGGCGTGACGCGGTAGATCTTGCCTTCGCGGGACCAGACGGTCGTGTTCGCGCCGGCGGAGGATTCGGTGTCGATGCTCGGGGTCTGCTTCAGGAACCAGACGCGCATCTTGAAGCGGAAGTCCGTGCTCGTGAGCGCGCCGACGGGGCAGATGTCGACCGTGTTGAGCGAGTAATTGTTATCGAGTTCGCGGCCCGGGAAGCAGGTCAGCGTGTTGTAGGAACCGCGGTTGACGAAGCCCAGGACGGGGTCCTTGGCGATCTCGCTGGAGAAGCGCACGCAGCGCGAGCAGAGGATGCAGCGTTCGTCGTCGAGCGTGACGCGAGGCCCGAGGCGGGTCTTCTTCGGCTTGGCGTTCTTCTCGTCGACATAGCGCGAATAGCCGCGTCCGTATTCGGCGGAGAATTCCTGGAGCTTGCATTCGCCGGCCTGGTCGCAGATCGGGCAGTCGAGCGGGTGGTTGAGGAGGAGCATCTCCGTCACGCCTTCGCGGCAGGCCTTGACGCCGGGCGATTCGAGGCGGACGTGCAGGCCCGGGGTGACGTTGGTGGCGCAGGCGATGGCCGGCTTGGGCTGCCAGCCGATCTTCGGCTGGCCGTTCTCCATCACCAGCTCGTTGGTCGCGCGGTCCCGCATCGGCGAGCCGAGTTCGACCAGGCACATGCGGCAGTTGCCGGCGACCGGGAGCTTCGGGTGGTAGCAATAGTGGGGGACTTCTTTCCCGATCTTGCCAAGGGCGTCGACCAGGTTGGCCCCGGCCGGGACTTGATGTTCGACGCCATCGACGTTGATGGTGACCAAAGAAGGTTTGTTGTCCGTGACCATGGGTCGGGAAAGATGTCCGCAAGTTAGGTCACCCCCCACCTGTCGCAAGGGGAAAGGCGTTAAAAAGGGCTTCTATTAGGGGGTGGGTGGGGGTTAGGGGGCGGGATTGATTAGAATGGGTGGGGTTGGAGGATATCCTGGGGTAGGGACGTCTCTCCGAGCCTTCTGGACGGCGGCTGATTCTGAGAACCCGTCCTATCGGACCTCTGCCTAGGGCAGGGATGAGCGGCTCGATCAACCGCACGGCTGACCGGGCCGTTTAGCTCTGCCCACGCGGCGGCGCCGCGAGGGGCAGCCGCAGTACGATCGTGACGTGTCCCCGGTCCTACCCGTTACCCTCTGTCATCTGTCCTCCGCCATCGATCCAGCCCTCTATCCTTTACGCGATCCGGCTCCACAGCACCTTGAGGTAACGTCCCTCGGGGTGGTTGGAGGCGTTCGGGTGGTCGCCGCCGGGGCCGGTGCGATCGAAGATCTGGAGGCGCTTCTGGTAGCGATGAGCGGCCTTGCTGACGAGGTCCTCGAAAGCGTCGGCCGAGACCAGGCCGGAGCACGAGCAGGTCACGAAGAGGCCTCCCGGGGCGACGAGCTGCATCGCCAGGACGTTGAGGTCGTTGTATTTCTTGAGGCCTTCGGCCTCGAACTCCTCGTCGCGGCTGTCGACGAACTTGGGCGGGTCGCAGAGGACGAGGTCCCAGGTCTTGCCGTTCTTCTGCATCTGGCGGATCCAGGTGAACGCGTCGGCGTGCACGAAGTCGACGCGCGCGTTGTTCAGGTTCGCGTTCCGCTTGGCCATCTCGATGGCCTTCTCGTCGAGGTCGACCGCGGTGACTTCGGTCGCGCCGGCCAGCTTGGCGGCGATGGAGAAGCCGCCGGAGTAGCAGCAGAGGTCGAGGACCTTCAGGCCCTTCGCCAGTGCGCCGAAGCGGCGACGATTGTCGCGCTGGTCGCAGAAGAAGCCCGTCTTATGGCCTTCGGCGAAGTCGACCTCCTGGATCATGCCGAACTCCTTGATCTTCACGAAGCGCACGGCCGACTTCGGGATATCGGTCGGCATGATGCCTTCGATGCGGGCGACGTGCGGGTCGACCTGGACGATCTCGCGCTTCGTGCCCACGGCGTCGTGCAGGATGGGGATCCAGCGGGGGAGGCGGCGCATGACCGCATAGGACGACACCTCGATGGAAAGGACGTCGCCCAGTCGGTCGACGATCAGGCCGGAGAGGAAGTCGGCGTCGGCGTTGACCACGCGATAGGCGTCCGTGTCGGCGTCGAGCTTGAGGATGTCCTTCCGGAGGGAGGCGGCGCGGCGGATGGCCTGTTCGAACCAGGCGTCGTCGGGCTTGCCCGGG
>JBDLWC010000209.1:0-3449 GCA_039804485.1 Verrucomicrobiota bacterium | reverse complement strand
CGATAAACGCTGGACCGACGACCTCTACCGGGCGATGGAGCTCCGGCCCGACCACCTCTCGACTTATTGCCTGACCTTCGAGGAGGACACCGCGATGTTCGTGAAACTCTCGCAGGGCAAGGTGAAGATCGACCGCGAGCTCGAGGCGTTCCTCTACCGTCGCACCTGGGAGACGCTCGCCGAACAGGGCTACGCCCAGTATGAGACGTCGAACTTCGCCCAAGCCGGCCATGCCTGCCGGCACAACCTCATCACCTGGGAGATGGGCTCCTGGATCGGCTACGGCCCTTCGGCGGCCTCGCAATGGGGCCACGTCCGCTGGACGAACCCGGCGAACCTCGACCAATGGGCCAAGGGCATCGAAGCCGGGGCGCCGATCCGCGAACAGGCCAAGGCCCTGAGCCCGCGCGACCTGCTCTGCGACGCGCTGGTCTTCGGCCTGCGCCTCAACGAAGGTCTGGACCCCTTCGCGCTGGCCGAGCGCTTCGAGACACCGCTCCCGCAGGGCGTGCGCGGGCTCTTCGCCGACCTCGTCGAGGAAGGCCTCATGGAGCTCGCCGGCCCGCGCTTCCGCCTGACCGGCGAAGGACGTCTGCGCGCCGACGCCGTCGGCGTCGCCGTGCTGGAGAAATTCGACTGATGGATTACGCCCTCGGAGCCGCCTTCTTCTATGCGTGGTCGGTGACCTGCGCCCGGCGCAGCTCCGCGCATCACGGCCCCGACCTCGCCAACCTCGGACGGCTGCTGGTGGCCTTCGTGCTGGTCGGCGGCTTCGTGCTGCTCAGCGGCCGCCACCCTTTCTGCGCCGGCTGGGGCTGGCTCCTGCTCGGCGGCGCGCTCGGCCTCGGCGTCGGCGACATCGCCCTCTTCCACGCCCTGCCGCGCATCGGCGTCGGGCTGACCATGCTGCTGACGCAGTGCCTGGCCGCGCCGATCGCGCTCTTCCTCGAGTACGAGATCCTCGGACTCTCGCCGAACGGCCCGCAGATGCTCTCGGCGCTCGTGATCCTCGTCGGCGTCGGCGTCGCGCTCGGGGCGCCGGCGGAAGGCGACGCCGCCGACCGCCGGACCGGCGTCTGGCTCGGCTTGCTCTCGGCCTTCGGCCAGGCCTGCGGCGCGGTCGGCACGCCGATGGCGGTGGATGCCTGCGCGCGCGCCGGCGAGGCCATCCCGGACGGCTTCACGCAAGGCTTCGTGCGTCTGCTCGGCGGCATCCCCATCGTCATCCTTTTCATCCTCTGGAACACGCGCGCCGGCGGCCTGCTGGCCGGCCTGCATCGACCCTACGCCTTCGCCGCCGCCCCTTGGTGGATGCTGATGAACGGCGTCTCCGGGCCGGCCTTGGGCGTGGCCTGCTACCAATGGGCGCTCACGCGCCACGACGCCGCCCTGGTGCTGAGCGTCGTCGCGCTCACGCCCTTGATCGTGCTGCTCATGCAGTGGGCGATCGAAGGCCGGCGCCCTTCCTGGCGGCTCTGGGCAGGCGGCGCGATCGCCATCGTCGGCGTGATCCTGCTGCGCACGCGCTAGACCGGCGCCCTGCGCGCTCAGGCCGCCCGGAATTCGCCGACGATCGCGTCCCAGAGGGCGAGGCGCGCCTCGATGGCCGCGACCGCGGCCGCGGCGGCCTCGTCCCATGTGCGATCGTCGTCGCCGCAAAGGAGTTCGACCATGCGGAGCGAGATCGCGCCATGATGGCCGCCGTCGACCTCGATGTGTCGCTCCAGATAATAGCGGAAGGTGTCGAGTTTGCCCGGGTGCTCGCGGCTGAGGCGCGTGACCAGTTCCGTGAACATGTCGGGGATGAGGTCCTCCCGGCCGAAGGTGAAGGCCGCGGCGACCTCGTGGGCCTTGCCGCCGGTCGCCAAGGCGAAGGTCGCGCCGGAGAAGGCGGCGGCGCCGGCCGGCACGCCGGCGGAGACGAGCGCGGCGGCGGTCGACCCGCCCGCGCGGACGGAGGCGAGCGCCTTGTCGACGGCGGTCGTGTCGGCGCCGGCTTCGCGCATGGCGCGGAGGTAGAGATCGAAATGGGCGATCCGGCCGCCGCGCGGATCGACGTCGGACTCCTCGCCGCAGACGATCTCGTTGATCAGGAACCGCACCTCGGCGTCGCCGACCGGCACCCAGGGGACGCTCACGCAGGTGAGCTCGCGCTGCAGGCGCTTCAGCAGCGACATGAAGTCCCAGACCGCGAAGACATGCGAGCCCATGAACACGCGCACGTCGTCCAGGGAGCGCATGCGCGCATAGAGCGGATGCGCGAGCAGACGCCCGCGGGCGGGGGCGATACGGGAACGGACGACGGCGAGCCGGGACATAGCGAGGAAGAGTAAGGGCGGAGGGAGGAAGGCAAGCGGGAGGAACAGATGGCTGAGTCGATGACAGAGGGCTGTATCGATGACAGAAACCGCCCGCAGGCGTCTGGGGGAATGCCTGCATTGCCTCATACCGGCCATAAGGCCATCCTGGTTCATGGAATCTTCGTCCGAGGGTCCGCCTTACCGCCAGCTGAAGGCTTGGGTGGAATCCAGGGACTTGGCGGTGCTGATTTACAGGCTTTGCGCCAGACGACCAGCAACCATCGACCGAGGTCTGGCCGACCAGATACGCCGCGCCGCGATTTCCATCCCCTCGAATATCGCCGAAGGCAACGGACGGGGGACGAACCGAGACACGCTGAGATTCCTCTATATCGCCCGAGGCTCGCTCTGCGAACTCGAGTCCCAGATAGACGTCTGCCAACGTGCCGGCCTGATCGAAACCGAAGACAGCCGAAGCATCGCCGGGCAGATGACCTTGGTAGGCCGACTCATCGGCGGCCTAATTGCCTACCGCAAGTCCCGACCCGACTAGACGCCATCCGTCATCGATTCAGCCCTCTGTCATCTGCCATCGACTCAGCCCTCCGTCATCTGCCATCGACTCAGCCCTCCGTCATCCTCTCTTGATCTGCCTCAGCGCCTCGTAGGTCGCGATGCCGCAGGCGGTGGAGAGGTTCAGCGAGCGCGTCTTGTCGTTGAAGTGGGGGATCTTCACCTCGCGGTCCGGGCCGAACCAGGCGTGGACCTCCGGGGCGGCGCCGCAGCTCTCGCTGCCGAAGACCAGCCCGTCGCCCTCGCGGAACTCGGCGTCCCAGAGGCCGCGGTCCGTCTTGGTCGTGAAGAGCCACAGGCGCTCGGGGCGCCCGGACGAGGCGAGGAAAGCCTCCCAGTCGGCATGGTGGCGGACATCGAGCTCGTGCCAGTAATCCATGCCCGCGCGACGCAGCTTGGCGTCGTCGATCTTGAAGCCCAGCGGGTGGACGAGATGAAGCACGCAGCCCGTGACCGCGCACATGCGGCCGATGTTGCCGGTGTTCGGCGGGATCTCCGGCCGGAGCAGGACGAGGTGGAGCGGCGGCTTCACTTGCGGCGGCTCATCGCGCGCGAGATCTCGCGCTTGGCTTCGCG
>JBDLWC010000208.1:0-3346 GCA_039804485.1 Verrucomicrobiota bacterium | reverse complement strand
CGGTTCCACGCTCGGTCTCGCCAACGGCTATGAAGGCGACAAGCCCGTCAGCCGTTTCTCGCTGCTTCTGGCCCGGGCCAGCGAGCTGCCGCAGCCCGCTCCCGAGACGCACTTCCTGCGGCTGTGGGGGCAGGGCGACCGCCTGCTGGCCGATTCCGCCACCAACGACGGCAGCGTCCCGCAGGTCCTCCAGATGATGAACGGATCGGTCGCCAAGCTCGTCGATGACCCGCGGGCCGAGGCGATCATCGCCGCGACGGCCGCGAAGACGCCCGAAGGGCAGATCGCCTCGCTCTACCTTTCCTTCCTGTCGCGCCGTCCGACGGCAGCGGAGCTCGCCACGGCCAAGGCCGCGTTCGCCGACGGGCTCGCGCCCGGCGACCTCGCGTGGGTCCTGGCCAACACCCGTGAATTCCTTTTCGTCCCATGAACCCCTCGCACCCCACCGATCTGCTCCGTCAGCCTGAAGACCGCCGTCGCTTCATCGAGAAGTGCGCCCTCGCCGCCTTCGGCCTGAGCGTGCTGCCCGGCTTCACGCGCCTCGCGGTCGCCGCCGAAAAAAAGGACGCCGTCAAGGCGCCCAACGCGGGCCTTCCCGGCTTCGGCAAGGCCAAGCACGTCATCTTCCTGCAGCTCAACGGCGGGATGTCGCACATCGACACCTTCGACCCCAAGGCCGGCGCGTCGAAGGGCCCCGGCAGCATCGTCTCGGCCAAGGGAGACATGCAGCTGACGTCCTATCTCTCCGAGACCGCCAAGGTGAGCGACAAGATCACCGTCATCCGTTCCATGACCGCGAAAGTCGGCGTGCATGCCTCGGCCGCCTACCTCATGCGCACCGGTTTCGAGCAGCGCGGCAGCGTCCAGCACCCCACGTTGGGCGCCTGGGCCCAGCACTTCCTCGGAGCCAGCCACAAGACCTTGCCGTCCTCGGTGACCGTCAATCGCTCGGCCAACCATGGCAACGGCTGGTTCCCGGCGGCGTTCTCGCCGCTGCCGATCCTCAATCCCGAGGACGGCCTGTTGGACACCAAGAGCCCCGTCAACGAGTCGGTCATGTCCAAGCGCGCCGCGCTGCTCGGCAAGATGGACGCCGCTTCGGCCGGACCGGCCCTTGATGAGAACGTCAAGGCTTACAACGAATTCTACGAGACCACCTTCCAGCTCATGAAGAGCTCGGACCTGAAGGCCTTCGACCTTTCGGCCGAGCCCGCCGCCGTGCGGACCCGCTATGGCAAGAGCAAGTTCGGCCAAGGTTGCCTGCTCGCCCGCCGCTTGGTCGAGAACGGCGTCCGTTTCGTCGAGGTCGCCCACGGCGGCTGGGACATGCACGCCAGCCTGGACGACCGCATGGAGGATGTCGGCGGCGACTTCGACCGCGTCTTCGCCACGCTGATCCAGGACCTCGAGTCCAAGGGCCTCCTTGAGTCCACGCTCGTCGTCGTCGCGACCGAATTCGGCCGGAAGCCCTCGTTCGAAGGCGGCGGCCGCGGCCACCATCCCCTTGTCTTCTCGACCGTGCTCGCAGGCGGCGGCGTCCGCCGGGGGTTCGTCCATGGTGCCAGCGACGCCAAGGGTTATGCCCCGGAGGCCGACGGCGTCACGCCGGGCAGCCTTCACGCCACGATCGCGCATGCCGCGGGGTTGCCCGTGCAGACCGAGATCCTCACCCCGGCCGGACGGCCGATGGAGATCGGTAATCGGGCCAAGCCGCAGCTCGGCGTCTTCGCCTAAGCGTCCGCCAGCATCGCCAGGTCGCCGGGGCGTTCCAGATGGACCGCGTGCCCGGCGCCTTCGATGACGCTATGGCGGGCTCGGCCGAGGTGGGCGCCCATCTCGTGCGCCAGCCGCGTGAACTTCACGTCCATCTCGCCCGTGACCAGGTCGACCGGGCAGCGGATCTCCTTGAGGCGCGGCCAGAGCGAAGGCAGGCTGCCTGTGCCCACGTGTCGCAGGCTCAGCGCCAGTCCCTCCGGGTCGTTCTGGGCGCGGCGCCCGAGGATCGGTGACAGCTGGTCCGGCGGCAGCGCGAGCATCGGTTGGAAGAACGTCTGGTTGTGCCAGTACTTCAGGAACGCCGGCAGCCCGCGGGTGCGGATGAAGTCGGCGAGCGTCGCGTCGGCGAGCCGGCGTTCCGCCCGCGCTTCGTCGGTCGCCAGTCCCGGGCTCGCGCCGACCAGGATCAGTCGTTCGACTTGTTCCGGGTGAGCGAGCGCCCAATGCAGCGCGAGGCGTCCGCCCATCGAGTAGCCCAATAACGTCACCTTATTGTCACCGGCCGCCCGGGTGATCGTCGCGAGGTGCGCGTCTATCGTATATTCCAATGGATTCCTTTGGAGGCGATGTGCGCCGTGCCCCGGGAAATCGGGTGCGCGCAGGACGGTCGACGGGGAGAGCCGGGCCTTAAGCGCCGTGAAATCAGCGCTTTCTCCGGTGAAGCCGTGTAAAGCGAGGAGTGTTTTCATCGTCGGTCGGTCGAGCGGGCGGACTTCGCCTTAAGGCACTATAAATCACCATGGGTTGACGCGGACAGGATAAAAGGGAACAAATGGACTCCCTTCGGGTATCCATCACCAATCCCATGCCTGGCATCCGCGTAAAACCTTGGAACCGAGTCGACGGTCCGATCTTCAGCCTGGCGACGACCGCCCACGGAAAAGGGAACCTCAACATCTGCAGTTACGTGACGCCCATCTCGATGAAGCCGAAGCGGTTCATCATCGGCGTGTACAAGGAGACCAAGACGCTCGCCAACCTGGAGGCCAATCCCATCGGCCTCCTGAACTACATGGCCAAGGACCAGGCCAACCATATCAAGCTGCTTGGCAAGAAGTCGGGTCACTCCACGGACAAGGTCACCCAGCTCGGCGACCAGATCGAACATGTCGGCGAAGGCCTGTATCTCCTCAAAGGCGCCATCGCCACCTTGCGGCTCCGGTTCATGGAGCGCATGGACTGCGGGGATCACTGGGCCTGGCTGGCGCACGTCGAGTCCTACGAGAACCTGCGCGAAGCCCCGCCCCTGACCCTGGACGAGCTCAAGAAGCTCAAACTGATCCTGGCCTGAGGCTGGGAGGGGGCTTGCGCTTGCGCGAGGGGGCACGGGGGGGGACATACGAGTTGATCGGTTGATCAGTTGGCCGGTTGGCCGGAACGCGGCGGAGCCGCGAGGGGACACGTGGGCATGGTGACATGGGGACAAGGGGAGATAGCACCGTTTCGGGTGGCTGCTGGCGGGCGCGGGAAACGGGTGACGGGCTTGTTGGCCGCGTCATCGATTCAGTCCTCTGTCATCGAATCAGCCAACGTATCGGGTAGGGGCGTGCGGCCCGCGCGCCCTAGGGGC
>JBDLWC010000207.1:0-8348 GCA_039804485.1 Verrucomicrobiota bacterium | reverse complement strand
GACGTTGAGCGCGGCTTTCTCCGCCATGCGCTTCGCGTAGGGCGAGGCCTTGGCGCGGGAGGCGTCGGACTGCGGGGCCGGGGCGCCGGACGAAGCCGGGGCGGCAGGGACGCAGCTCACTTCAGCCTTCTCGGGGATGGCCGGGACGGCGGTCGCGGGGGCCTTGGGGGCCGGGGCGGCGGAAGGTTCCGGGGCGGCTTCGCCCTTCTTGCCGATGGCGCAGATGGGCGCGCCGACGGGCAGCTGCGAGCCGGCGGGGGCGTAGATCTTCAGGATCGTGCCCGGCACCGTGCAGGAGAGTTCCATCGTGGCCTTGTCGGTCTCGACTTCGCCCAAGATGTCACCGAAGGCGACCGTCTGGCCTTCCGTGATGTTCCATTTCACCAAAGTCCCCACCGACATGGTGTCGGAGAGCTTCGGCATATCGATAATTTCAGCCATCGGAGTTGTTGAGAGGGGAGGGGGTTCAGGCGAGGACCTTGAGGGCTTCGCGGACGACGCGGTTCACGTCGGGGAGCTGCTGGTCCTCGAGGCGCTTGCAGTAGATCTGCGGGGCGTCGATCGAGGACACGCGGTGGATCGGGGCGTCGAGCTCGTCGAACGCCTTCGACTGGATGAGGTAGGCCACCTGGGCGTCGACGCCGCAGAAGGGCTTGTTCTCTTCGACGAGCAGCGCGCGGTGCGTCTTGCGGACGGAGGCGAGGATGGTCTCCTCGTCGAGCGGGCGGATCGAGCGCAGGTCGACGACCTCGACGCTGACGCCGTGCTCCTTCTCGAGGATCTCGGCGGCCTTGAGGCTCGTGATCACGGCGCGGCCGTGGGCCACGATGGTGAGGTCGGTGCCTTCGCGCTTCACGTCGGCGACGCCGAGCGGGACGATGTAGTCTTCGTCGGGGACCTCGCCCTTGTCGTTATAAAGGATGGTGTTCTCCATCACGTAGACCGGGTCGTTGTCGCGGATGGCGGCCTTGAGCAGGCCCTTGGCGTCGTAAGGCGTGGCCGGGCAGACGACCTTGATGCCGGGGTGGGAGGCGAGGATCGCCTCGGGCGTGTGGGAGTGGGTGGCGCCGACGTTGGTGCCGCCGTTGGCCGGGCCGCGGATGACGATCGGGCAGTTGATCAGGCCGCCGGACATGTAGCGGATGTTGCCCGCGTTGTTCACGATCTGGTCGAACGCGACGTACGAGAAGGACCAGAACATCAGTTCCATGACCGGGCGGATGCCGAGCATGGAGGCGCCGATGCCGAGGCCGATGAAGCCGGCTTCGGAGATCGGGGTGTCGACGACGCGCTTCGGGCCGAACTCCTTGAGGAGGCCTTCGGTGACCTTGTAGGCGCCGTTGAACTGGGCGACTTCTTCGCCCATGAGGACGACCTTGTCGTCGCGCTTGAGTTCTTCGCGCATCGCGGCGCGGAGCGCTTCGCGGTAGGAAATGAGGGCCATGGCTGGGGTGCGAAGAGGGATTATTCGAAGATGATGGTGCCGCGGCTCGTGGTGTCGGGCCCGCGGTTGTCCTCTTCCCAGTAGATGTGCCGGGTGACGTCGGCGAGGGTGGGGTCGGGCGATTCGTCGGCGAAGGCCGCGGCCTTGTCGGCCTCGGCCATCGCGTCGTCGTTGATCTGCTGGGAGAGCTCGGGCGTCAGGACCTTCTCGGCGAGGAGCTCCTGCTCGAAGAGGAGGACGGGGTCCTTCTTGTCGCGGTATTCCTTGATCTCCTCCTTGTCGCGGTAGGTCTTGTCCGGGTCGGCCATCGAGTGGCCGAAATAACGGTAGGTGAAGATCTCGAGGACGGTCGGCTTGGACTCCTCGTGGGCGCGCTTGAGGGCGATGGCCGTCTTGGCGCGGACTTCGTAGACGTCGTGGCCGTTGATGACGTCCCAGGCCATGCCGTAGCCTTCGGCCCGCTTGGCGAGGCATCCGGGGTGGGCGGTCGAGCGCTCCTGGGAGGTGCCCATGGAGTAGCCGTTGTTCTCGATGACGAAGATCATCGGCAGGTCCCAGAGGGCCGCCAGATTGTAGGCTTCATGGACGGCGCCCTGATTGACCGCGCCGTCGCCCATGTAGGCGAAGCAGCTGCCCTTCTGGCCCAGGTACTTGACCGCGTAAGCCAGGCCGGTGCCCAGGGGGGCTTGGCCGCCGACGATGCCGTGGCCGCCCCAATAGTTCTTGTCCGGGGCGAAATAGTGCATCGAACCGCCCTTGCCCTGGGAGCAGCCGGTGACGCGGCCGGTCAGTTCGGCCATGCACTCGTTCATGCCCATGCCGACCATCAGGCCGTGGCCGTGGTCGCGGTACCCGGTGATGATGTGGTCGTGCTTGCCCATCAGGGAGATCGTCCCGGCCGCGACGGCCTCCTGGCCGACATAAAGGTGGAGGAAGCCGCCGATCTTGCCCTGCTGGTAGATGCGGATGCAGCGCTGCTCGAAATGGCGGATCCGGGCCATTTTCGTGTAAAGGGCGATTTTCTCGGCCTTCGTCATCGAGGCGTTGACCGGATCTTTGGCGAACTCCGAAGGACCGGCGGGGCGCTTCAGGGATTCCGGATGGGTAAGGACGGCAGGCTTGGCCACGGTGGTTGGTTTGGGTTGATTGGAGGGGACTGTTGACGAAGGTCAAGCGTCCCCTCCCGTCGGCTCAATTTGCCTTGACCCGCCTTGCGCCCCCCCTCCCTTTTCCTCTAGCCTAGGTCGAGACCCCTGGCTCCCCCTCTCTATATGGAAGAAACCCCCGAGGCTGCGGCCCGCGAATTCACTGTGCAGAACCGAATGGGTATCCACACCCGCCCGGCCGCCCAGATCGTCCGGCTGGCCAACCGCTATCCCGACGTCGAGATCACCGTCTCCAAGGACGACGAATCCGTGAACGGCAAGAGCATCATGGGTCTCATGATGCTGGCGGCCGGCCAGGGCTCGAAACTCCGCTTCTCCGTGCGCGGCAAGGACGGGGCCGCGTTGCTGACCGAGATGGACGCTCTTTTCGCCCGCAAGTTCGACGAGAACTGACCCTCCCGATGGGTTTTCTTTTCGCCTCTCTCCTTTTCCTGGCCGCCGGCGAGGCTCCCCCGCTGCCGGTCCTGACGGATGCCGAGGTGGTCGGGCAGCTGCGCCCTCCCGAACTGCTGGAGTGGCATGGTTCCATGCAGGCCGTCGCCCAGGGCGAGACCCGGCTGAAGCAAGGCCAGAGCATCATGGCGACGAGCCTGAGCGCGGCTAATTCCAGCAAGCTGGGCAAGCTCGGCGGGCTGACCGACTCCCCGGAGAAGATCCGTCTGCGGGCCCAGAAGATCATCGATGAAGGCAACACGCAGATCCAGCAGGCCATGCCTTCCGTCCGGCGCCTGCGGCTGCTCGCCGCCCAGCGGGTCGCCGAGCTCAGCAAGCCGCTCGAGCTGCAGGCGAGCCTGAGCCCGCAGACGCTGGCAACGGCGCTGGCCGAGTCGTCGGGCCGCCTGCAGAAGCTCGCCGCGGCGGCCGGCTTCAAGAAGACGCATGTCGTCGGCTCGCTGACCCTTTCCGCCGAGGGAGCGTTGGATCGTCCCGCCGCGCTGACCGCCCAGGTCCGCGCCGCCTGGAACAAGGCCGGCCCCAAGTCGCATGAGCCCGTCCCGGAGCCTGGCTACGCCTACGTCGCGCCGGCCGGTCCGACCGCCCGGTTCGCCTTGTCCAAGGCGCTCGCGCCCGTGACCGTGGCCGGCCAGGAAGCGGTCGTCTGGGCCGAGGCTTACGCGCTTTCGCCCGACGGCTCCCGCTCGGTCCTCTTCCTGCGCCTCGCCGACGCGTCCACGCTGCGGCTGCTGGGCTCCGAGGCGGCGTTCGTCGACGTGCGCGGCGGCGGCGCCCCGGCGACCGCTTGCGTCGCGGTCCTGCGTGACGAGAAAAGACTCCTCGCCCGCCCGGTCGCCGACGGGGAGAAACCCTGCGGCTTCGCCGCCGGCAGCCATCCGGTCGGCTCCGCCTTCCTCGCCCATCTCAGCGTCACGCAATCCAAGCTCGGCGTCACCGCGACGCCTTACTTCGTGATCGTCGCCGGGGGCGGCCCCGCGCCGGCCGAGCCGCTGGACGCCAAGTGGCGCGCCACGCTTCGTCAGCCCGCGAACGCGGAGCTTGCCTACGACGTCGCGAGCATGCCGGCGAACGGCGTCGCGGTCGAGGTGGGCCGGCTGACGGTCAGGTTCCCGCCGGCGGTCGAGAAGTGATCAGGACGCCTTCCGCGCGGCCTTGAGCTCGGCGGTGGTCGCGCGCTTGAGCTTCTTCACCTTCGCGGCCGTGAGCAGCTGGTGCGCGCGGGTCATGCGGTCGATGAACAGCACGCCCTGGCAATGGTCCTGCTCATGCTGGACGCAACGAGCCAGCAGCCCGGCGCACTCGAGGACGTGCGGGGCGCCGTCGGCGTCGCGGTAGCGCACGATGGCCCGCTCGACCCGGTCGACGTCGCCGGTCACGCCGGGGAACGACAGGCAGCCTTCGACGTAGGTCTCGGGGACGCCCGCCGGCACGGTCACCTCGGCGTTGGCGAGCAGCATCGGCATGATGTCCGCGGGGTCGCAGGCCTTGCCGTCGAGCACGGGGAGGTATTCCTCGTCGCGCACGTCCATCACGAACAGCTGCAGCGAGAGGCCGACCTGCGGAGCGGCCAGGCCGATGCCCTTGGCCGTCTTCATCGCGCGGAGCATGGCTTCGCCCAGGGAGCGCAGCGGGGCTCCGAACTCTTTCACGGGTTCGCCTACGGCCCGGAGGACCGGGTCGCCGTAGCAGCGGATGGTGAAGTCGGCCATGCTTGCTGGTTATGTTTTTGGCGGGGCAGGGAAAGCGTAAACACTCAGGGGGCGGACCCGTATTCGCCCTTTTCGCAGCGGCGCACGAACGCCTCGGTCCGCTGGCGGATCCGGTTCCAGCTTTCGCGCAGACGCTGGGTCTCGTCGGGCGTCATGCGCTGGTCGGCGCTCGCCTCGGCCAGGTCGGCGATGAGCAGGCCGAATTCGCGGACGAGGCCGTTCGCGGCCTGATCGAGGGCCGCGGCGGGCGCGGCGGCTTCCGTCGGGGTGAAGTGGCCGCCGGCTTGTTGGGCGAGCCAGTCGACGATGCGCGTGTCGCCGGTCGCTTGGATCAGCTGGGCCGTCCGGTGCAGCGGGTTGGGCTGGCCGCTGCCTTGGTCCGCCGGCTCCCGCCACTTGTAGAGCATGGAGGCCGAGATCCCGAGCGATCTGGCCACGAGCCCGTGGGCCGCCGCGCGGTCTCCGGTCCGGCCTTCGCCGGCTTTACGCAGGGCATCCTCAAGCACGTGGTGGGCCTCCTTGACGGCGGAACGGCGAGGGGGGGTCGGCTTCTTGGGCATGAGCGCACGCTAGGCTCACCCTGCTTGCCCGCAAGCCTCGCCCCCTTCGGCTCGGGTTATGAACCGCGCGCCTGATTATAATCGGAGCGTCTGGAAAAGGGTGGAAAGGCGGCCGGGTCGGGGCCATGGTGTGGGCATGAACGAGGTTCCCCTGCTCCTGCCCGCCGGACTGCTTCTGGCCGGCCTGATCCTGATCGCCGCGGAATTCTTCCTCCCCACCGTCTTCCTGGGTTTCGCGGGCGCGGTCGTCTCATTCGCCGGCATCTACCTTTCCGCCGAAGCGGGCGTCGGGACCTGCGTCGGCTTCAGCGCGTTCTTCCTCGTGGCGCTGGCCCTGGAGTTCTTCGCGTTCCGCCGCCTGCTTCCCGCCACCGCCATCGGCCGTTCGATGATCAACGTCACCAGCAACGCGGACGCCGCCGTGCCCGCCGCCGCGGCTTTCGCCGGGTATGTCGGCAAGGCCGGCAAGGCCGTCACCGTGCTCGCGCCCTCGGGCACCGTCGAGGTCGAGGGCGTGTTGCTCGAGGCCTTCTCGCCCGACGGTTTCGTCGAACGCGGCTCGGCCGTCGTCGTCACCGAGGCCGGGGCCGGCCGCGTCACCGTCCGCCGGGCCCGCTGACCCTTCTCGCTTTCACCATGGAAATCCCCGCCCTCGTCATCTGGGTCGCCGCCGGCGCCCTGCTCCTGCTCGTCCTCTTCCTGCTCTCCTTCCTCGCCGTGTGGGTGCGCGCCCGCCTCGCCGGGGCGGAGGTCGGCATCTTCGACCTCGTCGGCATGCGCCTGCGCGGCGTGCCTTACAGCGTCATCGTCGACGCCAAGATCGCCGCGACCAAGGCCGGCCTCACCGTCGACGTGGAGAAGATCGACGCCCACTACCTCGCCGGCGGCAACATCGTGCAGACCGTCCAGGCCCTGATCGCGGCGCAGAAGGCCGGCCTGCACCTCGACTGGAACCGCGCCTGCGCCATCGACATCGCCACCCGCGGCACGAACAAGTCCGTCCTCGAGGCCGTGCTCACCTCCGTCAGCCCCAAGGTCATCGACTGCCCCAACCCGAGCAGCGGACGCACCACGATCGACGCCGTCGCCAAGGACGGCATCCAGGTCAAGGTCAAGGCCCGCGTGACCGTGCGCACCAACCTCGACCGCTTCGTCGGCGGCGCCCAGGAGGAGACCATCATCGCCCGCGTCGGCGAAGGCATCGTCACCACCATCGGCTCTTCCGAGAGCTACAAGTTCGTGCTCGAGAACCCCGACCGCATCTCGAAGACGGTGCTTGAGCGCGGCCTCGACGCCAACACCGCCTACGAGATCATGTCCATCGACATCGCCGACGTCGACGTCGGCGAGAACATCGGAGCGATGCTCCAGGAGGCGCAGGCCAACGCCAACAAGAACATGGCCCAGGCGCAGGCCGAGATCCGCCGCGCGGCGGCCGTCGCGCTCGAGCAGGAGATGCGCGCCCGCGTCGAGGAGATGCGCGCGCGCGTCGTCGAGGCCGAGGCCCAGATCCCGCAGGCCCTCGCCGATTCCCTGCGTTCCGGCCGCATGGGTTACATGGATTACCAGCGCCTCGAGAACCTGCGTTCCGACACCGAGATGCGCAAGGGCATCGCCGGCGACGGTCCCGCGCCCGGCGCGCAGGCCTGAGCATGGACGCGACCTTCTTCTTCAAGGCGGCCGTCGCGGTCGTCGCTTTCGGTCTCTGGCTTTACCATAAGTCCGGCGACGGCGCCGCGCCGGTCGCCTCCGGCCCCATGGCCGCGCCCCCGCCCGTCCCGCGTCGCGTCCGCCGGTCCCGCTCCGCGCCGGGCGCCTTGGCGAAGGAAAGCGCCGCCGACCCCGGCGAGTCCGTCGTCACGCCCGCGCGCCCGCCCGACGCGAGCGGCCTGCGCGTCACCCGGCCCGCGGTCGCGCGCGTCCGCGCGGAGTTCCGCGGCGTCGCCGCGCTGCGCCGCGCCGTCATCGCGCGCGAGGTGCTCGGTCCGCCCCTCAGCCTCCGTCCTCCGCGCCGCTGACCTAGCCGACGCGTCGCGCGAACAGGCGGGCGGCGAGGTAGGGCAGGGCGCAGCAGAGCACGATGCCCGCGCCGGAAGGCACGGCGGGGAAGTGATAGGACAGGTACAGCCCGCTGACGCCGCCGAGGAGCGCGCAGCCGACGCCCCACGCCATCACCTGCGGGACCGTCCGTCCGAGCAGCACGCCGGTGGCCGCGGGGATGACGAAGAGCGCGGTCGTGAGCAGGGCTCCGACCAGGCGCACGCAAGACACCGCCCCGAGGGCGACCAGCGCCAGCAGCACCACGCGCATCAGCGCCGGGCGGGCGCCGAGCAGGCGCGCGTAATCCTCGTCGAACGACGCGAGCTCGAGCTCCTTGTGCAGCGCCCGCAGGCCGAGCAGGACGAAGGCGGCGGTGCCGCCGATCACGGCCAGGTCGTCGGCGCCCACGGCGACGACGCTGCCGAAGAGCAGCCCCGCGAAGTCGCGCCAGGAGTTGGCCTGCTGCATCAGCGCGACGCCGCCGGCGAACATCACCGAGAGCATCACGCCCACGGCGCTGTCCTCGCTGGCGCCCTTGCGCGAGGCGAGCCACGCGGCGCCGGCGGCCGTGAGGAGCGCCGCGGCGAGCGCGCCCAGGTAAGGCGAGCAGCCCAGGAGCAGGGCGCCCACCACGCCGGGCAGGATCGAATGGGTCAGGGCCGTGCTGACGAAGGCCATCCGGCGGAGCACCACGTAGGCGCCCAAGCAGGCGCAGGTGACGCCTCCGAGGGCGACCGCGAGGAGCGCGCGCACGAAGAAAGGTTCGCGCAAAGGCTCGAGGAGAGGCTCAAGCATGGCGATGGTCGTGGCCGCTGCAGGCGTGGCGGGTCGTCACGGCGCCGTCGCGCAGCTCGAGGATGCGGTCGAAGCGCCCGAGGTCCGCGGGGTCGTGCGTGGCCATCAGCACGGTGAACGCATGGCCTTGTTCGAAGAGGAAGCCCTCGATGATCTCCCGGCTGGCCTGGTCGAGCGC
>JBDLWC010000206.1:0-3323 GCA_039804485.1 Verrucomicrobiota bacterium | reverse complement strand
GCGAGCCCGAGGCGATCAGGGGATTGCCGCTCACGCGGGAGAAGATCATCGCCGGGAAGAAGACCCAGATGATCATGCGCATCAGCGGCTGACGGGCATGCGGGCCCACCCAGCCCTGCCGGGCCATGAACCAGCCGAGCAGCACCAGCAACCCGAGACGGGTGATGGCCAGCGCGACATCGGCGGTGAAGACGTTCATGGACGAAGCCGACTATTTCACGACCTACGGACGGGGAAAGAGAAAAGTCCGCTAGCAAGGTGGAAGCGGTTAGCGGTTGGCGGATTGGAAAAGACCTCACACCACCAAACCCAAGTCCTGAACAATCCCAAAGCCCCACCATCCCCAATCTGTCCCCGCCTTTGACCTATCCCTATCGTTCATCCCCCATCCTCCATCCAACTCTCCCCGCTGTCATCTCATCTAACCGCCAACCGCTAACCGCCAACCGCTACCACCCCTGTATCTAGTCGCCGCCACCCCCTTGACTTCCCCGCGCTTGCGTGGATAATGAATCACGTTCCTTCTCAGTCGGATCCCGCAAATGACCGACGTCTCATTTCGGGGGTGTTCCGGATTCGATTCCCGCCAAGATATCGCGACGGCATGCAGAGGGTAGTCCGTAACCTCTTAAATCCAACGGGCAGCACCATAACTGCTAAAAACACCATCACGTTCGAGAACGACAACGTTCTCGCGCTCGCTGCCTAAGTACAGCGACGAGCCCCAGGGCGCGCCTGCAGTCCTGGATCAGCTCGGTTAACGTGGGCGATCCCCTCCTCTGGCTGTTATCTCCGGGGTAAGTGAGAATACAGATAGGTCGCACGGGTGCTCATCCCCAAACGCGATCGAGATCAACGATGAAGCTACGCATGTAGAAGTTACGACGTAAGGGTAGGAAGACGTGGGTTCGACTCCCACCACCTCCACCATTCGAGAAGACCCAGCCTGCGACCACCCGGTCGCAGGCTTTTCGCGTTGGCCTAACGCTTGCGGTAGACCTCGAGGCGGCATTCGTAGCCCCCCAGGTCGACGGTGCGGCTGGACTCGAGGCGCAACGTGGGGTCGACGGACGACAGCCTCAGCGGATTGATGAAGACCAGGCGGCCGTTGGGACGCAGCACCTCGGAGGCGACCTTGAAGAGATCGGTGAACAGCCCGTGCATGTTCGGCACGCGCACCCGGCGCCCCAGCGGCGGATTGGAAATCACCAGGGAGACCTTGCCCCGGTCGAGTTCCGGGATGCGGATGATGTCGCGGAAATCGCACGCATGGAAGGCGGCCTTGGTGCCTGACACCTTCGCCGCCTTGAAATTGGCCTCCGCGATGGCGATCGCGGCCGGATCGATGTCGGTGCCGACGACCTGCCCCACCCCGCCGGCCAGAGCGGACTCGATGAGTTCGAGGCCGGAGCCGCAGAACGGATCCCAGACGACCTCCTTGTCCTGCCGACCCGCGACCCGGACCAGGCAGGCCGCCAGAGGCGGATGCGAGGCGGCGTTGATGGCGTCCGTGCGGTAGTAGAGACGGGGGTTGGGCGAGATCCGCGGACGCAGCTCCACCAACGCGCTGCGTTCGTCGAAATGGACATCGACCGACCAAGGCGACTCGCGGGCGTCGTTGAGCACGCGCGGATTGAGGGCGAAAGCCCGCTGCGTCACCTTGGCGACCGCGTCATCGTGATTGCCCTCGGCGACCATGCTCAGGCGATAACGCGGGGCCCCCTGCGTCAGCGCCGTCATCCATTTCTCCGCCTGAGGGGAGGCGATGGCCTTGGCCAGGACCTCCAAGGCCTCCGCCGAAGCAGGCTGGCGGATGAAAGCCAGGAAGAAAGCCGCGGTGTCGAAACAACGCAGCTGATAGAGTTCGGCGAGGGTGAAAGCCTCCTTCGGCTCGACGGCCACGAAGCAGCCGCGGACTTCGATCACGCGGAACTTGCCGCCGCGACCTTCGTCTTCGCGGACTTCGTCGGCCACGATCGACTCGAGGCCCTGGCGGCAACGCAGATGCAGGCGCAACCCGGCCTGCTTCGGCACGACCGCGTCCAGCCGGACCATGCCCGGCCCCTCCTGGCGGGCCACGCTGGCCCGCACCTTCTGCTCGTCGATCAGCTTCTCGCCCGCGCCGGCGACCGCCTTGAGCGTCGCCGCCCCGCCGATCTTCTCGAGGGCGGAGGCCACCTTCTTCTTCTCCCGCTCGACCTCGGTCGTCTTGAGGATGTCGATGAGCTTGCGTTCCGACTCCTCGTCGCCCCCGAGCTTGGGGATGGCGGCCGTGGCGTAGCGTCGGATCTTCTCGGAAGGGTCCTGCAGGAGGCGGACCATCCAGGCCTTCACCGCGGCCTTCATCTCGGGGTTCCGGGAGGTCGAAAAGACCACCCCGACGGCCCGCACGAGGGCCACCTGCTGGTCTCGCTCCCGGGGGGGCAGCTGGTCGAACTTCGGGACCTCGATGCTCCAGAGCTGAACGGCGGGCAACTCACGCAGCTGTCGGTAAAGGTCCTTGTCGGCTTTCATGGCGTGGGTAGTCGGGCGGGCGGGCGGCAAAGTCAAGGGAGACGCAGGCGGGCGGGCCCGGCCGCGGGACCGGCGCGGCGCGCGGCGGCGTGCCGCACTTTGGCCTTTTTCCTAACAAAAATAACCAAAAGCGCCCGAGCCTGCGGACGCCTCCGAAGTTGGCACGGAAAACCGCCTTCGTCCCCCGCGGACCTATCATCAAGTTGCCTTTGACAGAGGGGGATTATTGCCCACTAGATTTAGACGTCTTGCGGTCTCCGCCAAGGCACCCGGCGGCTCGCCCGCCCACCCATCCGACCACTTTTGCCCACACCAGAAATGAAGAATCCCGGACTTCCCGAAAAACAGGGTCTTTACGATCCCCAGTTTGAGCATGACGCCTGCGGCGTCGGCTTCGTTTGCCAGATGAAGGGCAAACGTTCGCATGCGATCATCCAGCAGGCCCTCACCATCCTGGTGAACCTCGATCACCGAGGCGCCTGCGGCTGTGAGACCAACACCGGAGACGGCGCGGGCATCCTGCTCCAGCTCCCGCATGGTTTCTTCGCCAAGCAAGGTCCGGCGAACCTCCCCAAGCCCGGCCACTACGGCGTGGGCATGCTCTACGTCTCCCCCGACGCCAAGGTCCGCGCCGCCTCCGAGGCGACCTTCGCCGACCTCGCCAAGTCCCTCGGGCTCTCCGTGCTCGGCTGGCGCACCGTCCCCGTCGACAACTCCTCCCTCGGCAAGACCGCCGTCAGCAGCGAGCCCGTCGTCCGCCAGGCCTTCCTCGGCCGCCCGGCCGATTGCGCGACCGACCAGGACTTCGA
>JBDLWC010000205.1:0-2686 GCA_039804485.1 Verrucomicrobiota bacterium | reverse complement strand
CAGGATTTTGTTTTTTCCGCACCCGTACCTGTATATGAACACCCGTACCTGATACCCGAGGGCCGAGACCTGGGACCCGAGAATGGCTTCACCTTTGCACTTTTGCACAAGCCGAAGGCGGCTTGCACATTTGCACGGCTTTCGGCCAAACCATCAGCCGCAGGAACCCGGAGCCGGCGGCCGAAAGCTGAACGGCCGATCCCCGAAAGGCCGAGGCCCCGATGGCCGTCACCTGTCACCCGTAAGTGTTTCCCCAACCGCCAACCGCTCACCGCCGTCCGCTTACTTTTGCACCTTTGCACTGGCCGCAGGCCGGTTGCACTTTTGCACTCAGGACAGCACGTGGTGCTGTCCCTGCCCAAGGCATTCACTCCCCCGATACTCCATACTCAATACTCGATACTCTCGAAATCCACTTTTGCACTTCACTGCGCCCCTCGCATCCCCTGCATCCGAATACTCCATCGCGAGACTTCCGCGATCTCATCCAGCGAGACGGGGGCGGGAGCGAAGCCACGGGCGGCGGCGATAAAAGCCGCGAGCGCCTGGGCGTGACCTTTGCCCCGGGCAGGGCCGCCGAGCCAGGCCGGCCAGGCGGACGCACCAGGCAGGTGGGTCGAGCGGAGCGAACGCCAGTTGTCGATCTCGGCGGACCATCCCTCGCCCGCGACCGCGATACGCTCCTTAGGCAGGTGCGCGGGAAGATCGGTGCGGTAAGCCAGCTCGGCGGTGTCGCCGTTGGCGAAAGCGAGCTCGAAGCGGCCGCCATCCTGACCGTCGGCATCGCGCGACAGGCAACGGACCGTGACGATGGCGCTGCCGGAGAGGAAGCGTAGCAGGTCCACGAAATGGCAGGCCTCGCCGACGATGCGGCCCCCGCCCTGCCGTGGGTCGAGCGTCCAATGATCAGACGGCAGCCGGCCGGCGTTCACTTCGACGGTGAAACGGCACGCACCCGGTCGCGCGGCGAGCGCGGCGCGGAGACGGACCGCGAGCGGCGCGAAGCGACGGTTGAAGCCGACGGCGAGGACCGAGGAAGCCGTCCGGGCGACCGCCAGCGTGGCGTCGAGATCGCTCTCCGTGAGCGCGAGCGGTTTCTCCACCCAGGCATGCTTGCCGGCGCGAAGCGCGGCGCGGGCGAGTTCGCCGTGCTCGTCATGACGGGTCGCGATGAAGACCGCGGCCAGGACGGGATCGGCCCAGATACGGCTGACATCGGTCGTGGCGAGCGCGTGCTCTCCGGCCAGCAGTCGAGCCGTCAGCCCTTGCGCGGAGACAGTGGCCGCAGGAGGCGCACCCAGCCGGCGGAGCTCCGGGACGAGGACGCGGGCAGCATAATTGCCACAGCCGATGATCGCGGAGGGAAAGGCGGCCTGCGGCGGGACTTCGCCCAGCGAGCGTTCTAGCGCCGAAGCCGCCGGGTCATAGTCGAGCAATAATCCGTAAGCGCCGGGGCGACGCAGGTCATCATAGAGGCGCGGGGCTTCGGCGAACGGATGACGAGCGGTGAGCAGGTCGCCGACCTCGAGCCGGCCCGATGCCATGAGCGCGAGGACCTCGTCGAAATTCGCGCGCGCCGAAGAAGGGTCGGCCGGATCCGCCGAACCATAGGACCGGGAGACCTGGAAAGAGACCTCGCGCTGGTAGAAGTCGGCGCGGTTCAACGTCAGCCCGGTCACGCCCACGAGGACGACGCGGCCGCGGCGACGGCAGAGGCGCGCGGCTTGGTTGACGGGCTCGCTCGAGGGCGTGCTCGCCGTGATGAGCACGCCGGCGGCGCCGCCGGAGACCTGTCCGGGCAGGGCCGACGGATCATCGGCGACCGAGGCGCCCGCGCGCTTCGCATCGGCGCGCTTGCCCGCATCCGGATCGGCGCCCACCACCGTGACGCCCCGAGCACGGAGGAGGCGCACGGCCAGCTGGCCGATGAGCCCGAGGCCCATCACCACGACCGTATCGCCCGGCCGGGCGTCGATGAGACGCAGGCCCTGCAGCGCCACCGCCGCGAGCGGCGTGAACGCCGCCTGCTCGTCGGTGACCGTCGCAGGGATAAGCGCGGCGAAGGCCGGATCAGCCGAGACCACCTCGGCATGCGGCGAATTAGAGACCACCCGGTCGCCGGCCGCGAAACCTGCGACCTCGCCGGCATCGAGCACTTGGCCCACGTGACAGTAGCCCAGCGGGATCGGCTGCGCGAGTTTGCTGCGGACCGCGGCGAGCGTCGTGAGACATCCTTCGGCGCGCATCTTGGCGAGGACCGCGCGGCATTTCTCCGGCTGCTGGCGCGCCTTGCTCAGCCAGCTTCCGCGGCCGAACTCGACCAGCATCCGCTCCGTGCCGAGCGAGACGAGCGAACACGACGCGCGGACGAGCAGCCGGCCGCGACGCGGACCCGGGGCGGGCGCGGCGAGGAGCTCGGTGCGACCCGAGCCGAGGTGCTGGATGATCTGTCGCAAAATCAGAAGGCCTCGCGGTCTTGTTCGGCTGTGGACTGGTCCGTCCAGATCGTCATCGCGGCGAGGACGAAGGCGGCCGTGAACATCAGCGGCGTGAACCAGAAGAGCAGGTCGAGCGTGGCATGGAGGCCGAGGAGAATCAGCACCAAGGCGAGCGGGTAAGTCTCCGGATGCCCCGGGCGGAGCGCGCGGATGAGTCGCTGACCCAGCCACGCCAAGGCGACGAGCAC
>JBDLWC010000204.1:0-4680 GCA_039804485.1 Verrucomicrobiota bacterium | reverse complement strand
GGCGAGATCTGGACGGCGCCATGGACGGAAAGGGCGAACTGGACCAGATTACCGAGGACCGGGTCGTCGCAGACGACGGCGACCGGCACGACCCCTTTGCCGGCGGAGGCGGCGATGTCGTCGTTGACGACGACGTTGCCTTGGCCGAAAAGCGGCGCGAGGCTGAGGACCAGGAGGAAAGCGAGGAAGCGCATCGGGCGGAAAGAGGATCGGTGGGATAGCAGTTTGACCTAGGTGGGGCGGGGAGTTCAATCCTGCTGATGTCGACCGATAAGGAATCCGTGCAAAAGGCCCTCGGGCAGGTCCGCTACCCCGGCTACAGCCGGGACATCGTCTCCTTCGGCCTGGTCAAGGGCATCGAGGTCGCCCTGGACGGCAAAGTCAGCGTCGGCCTGGCCGTGACCAGCGCGGACCCTGAAGTCCCGAAGAAACTCTACGCCGACATCGAGGCCGCCCTGCTCGGCATCGGCGTCCGCAACCCTTCCATCGCCATCACCGTGACGGTCCCCAAGGGAGCGACCCCGCCGGCGGGAGCCCCGGCCGCGCCCGGCAAGCCCTCGGGCGACGCCGGCGTCGGCAAGGTGAAGCACATCATCGCGGTCGCCAGCGGCAAAGGCGGGGTCGGCAAATCGACCTTCGCGGTCAACCTGGCCTGCGCCCTCGCCCGCGCGCTCTCCGACCAAGGCCGCCCCGGCAAGGTCGGGCTGATGGACTGCGATATCTACGGCCCCTCGGTCCCCCTGATGATCGGGGTCAACGCCCGCCCGCTCCTGGAAGGCGACACGCTCATCCCCTTGGAGAATTTCGGCGTCAAAGTGATGTCCATGGGCCTCCTCATCGACGCCGACGCCCCCGTGGTCTGGCGCGGCCCGATGATCATGAAGACGATCTCGCAGTTCGCGACCAACGTCCGCTGGGGAGAACTGGACGTCCTGCTGATCGACCTGCCGCCCGGCACCGGCGACGCGCAGCTTTCCATCGCCCAGTCGATGGCCCTCAGCGGGGCGATCATCGTGACGACCCCCCAGACCGCCGCGGTCTCCGTCGCCCTGCGCGGGGCGGCGATGTTCGACAAGGTCGGCGTGCCCATCCTCGGCGTAGCCTAGAACATGAGCTACCTCGAAGCCGCCGACGGCAGCCGGCAGCACCTCTTCGGACAAGGCGGCGGCCTGAAGGTCGCGACCGCCCTGAATTCCATCCTGCTGGGCGAAGTCCCGCTGGATCAGACCATCCGTCAGGGCGGCGACCACGGCATCCCCGTCGCCATCAGCCATCCCGACGGCAACCCGGCGCGGATCTTCAAGTCCATCGGTCTCACCGTGCTGCGCGGCCTGGAACAGACGGCCTGAAGAGGCCGACGCCTCCTTCTTGCCAAACCGTCTTCTTCCCGTCAAATTAGCCTCTTCCCGATGAGAGAAGAAAACCAGGCCAAGAGGACCGACGCCGATCTGGCCGCGCGTTCCTCTCTCTACGCCGAGTTCCTCGCCGAGCGGGAAGAGATCCTCCGTCATAAGTGGATCGAGTCGGAGAAAGCCGGACGCGACATCGGCTTCGAGCGCGCCTTGCTGGATTGGACCCGCCACCACCGCGCCCGCTGGCGGCAGTTGCGCCGGGCCAAGGCTTAAGCCGCGCCGGACTCGCTCGATCGCCGGACGACGAACACGTCGGCCCAGTCGTCATAGAGGGAGCGCTGATGCTTGTCCGTCAGGATCGGGACATAGAACAGCGCGCCGACGCCGACGCCGGCGAAGCCCAGCAACGAGAGCAGCTGCTTGGTCAGAACCCACTGCCAGACCTTGATCCGAGGCGGACGGCCTTTGGTCCGCCAGCAGACCAGGGTCAGACCACACGCGCGCTGTCCCAGCGTCGAGCCCGTCATCATCAGCGGCACCCCGAGGACGGCCGGCAGAAGCAGGAGCAAGGGAAGGGCCTTCTCCCCAAGCAGGTGGTTGAGCACCCAGATCAGCACGAAGACCGATCCCGTGTCGATGGCATGGGCGGCGAGGCGGAGGAGCTTCGGCGCCGGTGCCGGCGCTTCCGGGGGTAATTCGGAGGGCATGACCAAACCCTACGCCGACCCGCTGACGCTTCAGCAATAAAAAGGCCGCCCGGATAGGCGGCCTTTTCGAGGGGATGGAAAGAAGCTTAGCCCTTGATCTCCTTGTGCAGCGTGTGGCGGCGCATGGAGGGGTTGTACTTCTTGAGCTCCACCTTCTCCTGGGAAAGTTTCTTGTTACGGGTGGTCATGTAACGGGAGGGGCGCTTGCCTTCCTTGCGGGCTTCAGTGCATTCGATGATGACGGTTTCGCGGGGCATGTCTTTGGTCGGTTGGAAGGTCGAGGTTTGAGAGCCGCCCCCGTCGGAGCAAGCCCGAAAAAGAACCGGGCGGCCTTTGGGGCCGCCCGGGTCGTGAAGGCTTGAGGCTTAAAATCAGCCCCAGAGACGCTTCTTATGGCGATTTTCCTTCGAGCGCTTGCGGCGCTTGTGCTTGTTCATCTTCAGACGACGCTTCTTCTTGAGGCTTCCCATGGGTGATAGTGACTCGCAACTTGGCGACCCCGAGGACGACAGTAAAGCCGAAACTAAGCCGAAATCGTGGTCGCCGCGGACCAGGCTCCGGGGCCCCAGGTGCGTCGCAGCTCCGCAGCCAAGCGGGCGTGGTCAAAGTCCGCTCCGACCCACGCGAAACAGGCGCTGCCGCTGCCCGTCAGATGCCAGTCGGCCCCGGTGGCCTGCCGCAGGCAGGCCAGGCCGGTCGGCAAGGCCAGATGCTTCCGAAAGACGGGCGCGGCCAGGTCGTTGCCCAAGGCGCAGGGATCGCCCTCGGGCGCGGCCACCCACGCCGCCAGCTCCGCTTCGGCCTGGGCGGCCGGACGGTATCGGCCGGCGCGCGCCAGCAGCCCATAGGCCTCGGGCGTCGAGACACCGAAGGGCGGTTTGACCAAGACGACCGGCCGGCCGGCCAGAGCGGCGCGCGCCGACGGGGGCAAGACGCGCAGCTGCTCTCCCCTGCCCCGCATGACCGCGGCCTGGCCGGACACGAAGAACGGGCAGTCGGAACCGACTTCGGCCGCCATGGCTTCCAGGGAAGCCTGGCCCAAAGGATCGCCGGAAGCCTGGTCCAGCAGACGCAAGGCGGCCGCGGCGTCGGCGCTTCCGCCGCCCAGGCCCGCGCCATGCGGGATCCGTTTCGTCAGGTGGAAGCGGCCGACGACGCCGGGCCGGCGACGCGCGTAGGCCGCGGCGGCCTTGAGCACGAGATTGGAACCGTCCGTCGGCAACGAGGCGTCATCGCACGTGAGCCCGAGAGGAAGGCCCGGAGCGAGCGTCAGCGTGTCGGCCAGCCCCACCGCGACGACGAGGCTGACCAGTTCATGGAAGCCGTCTGCGCGGCGTCCGGTGATGGCCAGCGAGAGATTCAGTTTCGCGTGAGCGGCGGCGACGAACACGGCTGCAAGGTGGCCGGCGCGCCCTCCCGAGGCGAGGCGAATCCTCGGCTCAGGCCCGCGGATGCGACTTGCGATGCACCTCGCGCAGTTTCGCGACGCTGAGGTGCGTGTAGATCTGCGTGGTCGAAAGCGAGGCGTGGCCGAGCTGCTCCTGGACCAGACGCAGGTCGGCGCCGTTCGACAGGAGATGGGTCGCGCAGGCGTGGCGCAGCTTGTGCGGGGTGAGGTCGGCGGGCAGGCCGGCGCCCGCCAGCTTGCGCTTCAGCATGAGCTGCACGGCGCGCGGGTGCAGGCGCCCGCCGCGGGCGGCCAGCAGCAACGGAGCGCCGCGTTCGGGCGCGCCGCGCAAGGCCAGGTAGGCCTTCACGGCCGTCACCGCGGCGTCGCCCACGGGCACGACGCGCTCCTTGGAACCCTTGCCCATCAGCCGGACGAGGCCGGTGCCCAGGTCGAGGTCTCCGCCGTCGATCCCGCAGAGTTCGGACACGCGCAGGCCGCCGCCGTAGAGCAGTTCGAGGACCGCGAAGTCGCGCGCCTGGGCCTGCGGGTCGTCCGTCGCGTCATCCTCGGCGGAATCCATCAGGGTGTCGGTCTGCGCCTCGGTGAGGAAGCGAGGCAACGACTTCGGGAGTTTCGGCAGGACCAGGCCCGCGGCGGGCGTGGTCGTGATGCCGCCGCGCTCGCGCAGATCGGCCAGGAACGCGCGCAGGGCCGAGACCTGGTTGTGGACCGAGCGCCGGCTATGCGTCGCCTGCCGTTCGATGACGAAATCGCGCAGGTGGCGGGCGGTCAGGCGGGACCAATCCCCGTCCCAGCCGCCGGCGGCGGCCATCCACCGCGCGAACGCCTTGAGCGAACGCCCGTAGGTCAGGCAGGAAAGCGCCGCGAGGCGCCGGCCAGCCAGCTGACGGGTCAGGAAGGCGGACACCTCGGCCGAACCCGGCCACTCCTTCGGCTCCCCGTCGGTCGGATGGACGGGGCGGCGCTTCACGCTTGCGGCTTCTTGCCGTGCTCGGCGCGCACCGTGATGCCGATGCCGCCGCGGACGCCGAAGGCGCCCGTGACCTCGCACCAGACGGGGTCGATCGCGGCGACGAGGTCGTCGAGGATCTTGTTGGAAAGGTGCTCGTGGAACATGCCCTGCTGACGGTAGCTCCAGAAATAGAGCTTCAGGGACTTCGATTCGACGATGCGGGGACCCGGGACGTAGCGGATCGTGATCTTGGCGAAA
>JBDLWC010000203.1:0-5695 GCA_039804485.1 Verrucomicrobiota bacterium | reverse complement strand
GAAGAGGCGATCGCCGTGTTCACCAGGACGGCGTCGGCGCCGAGCTCAAGGGCCTCGGCGGCGTGGGAAGGCGCGCCCAGGCCGGCGTCGACGATGACCGGCACGCGGGCCTGTTCGATGATGATGCGGAGGAAGTCGCGTGAAAGCAGCCCGCGATTGGAACCGATTGGCGCGCCGAGCGGCATGACGGCGGCGGCGCCGACTTCTTCGAGGCGCTTGGCGAGGACCGGATCGGGCATCAGGTACTTCGGATCCGGGTGGATCTCGAGCTTCAGCCAGGAGGTCCCGAGGGCCTCGCGGGCGAGCTCCGCGGCGAAGACCGCCTCCTTGGCGGTGCGGACGCCGGAGGTATTCGGCAGGATGAGATGCTTCTTGGGGTCGAGCGCGGACAGGATGCCGTCGTCTTGGGCGCCGAAGCGGACCCGTTTGATGGCCATCGTGACGACTTCGGCCCCGCAGGCGTCGAGCACGGCTCGGAGCTGAGCGGCGGAAGCATACTTGCCCGTGCCCGTGAGGAGGCGCGAAGCGAAGGTGCGGTCGGCGATACGGAGCAGGGACATCCTTCCTTGGACAATCCGAACGGAGGCGGACTTGTCCAGCCCTCGCCTCGGAAACCTAGCCCGCGACCGCTTCGACCAACGCCCGGGCGGCCGCGACAGGGTCCGCCGCCAGGGCGATGGCGCCGCTGACCGCGATGCCGTGGGCGCCGAGCGAGCGGAGCGCGGACCAGTCGGCCGCGGTCACGCCGCCGATGGCGTAGCACGGGAGCGGCGCGGCGGCCGCGATGAGCGCGGCGAGCGATCCGGCCGAATGGACCGGCGCGAGCTTCTGCTTGCTCAAGGTGTGGCGGAAAGGACCGACGCCGGCATAGTCGACTTTCACGCCGGCGAACCGGGCGACGTGCGCCGGCTCGTTGAGCGTGACGCCGACGAGGGCGGACTCGCCGAGCAGCGCGCGCGCGGCCGCCGGCGCGGCGTCGTCGCCGCCGAGGTGGACGCCGTCCGCCTCGGCCTCGAGCGCGATGGCCGGCGCATCGTTGACGATGAAGATCGCGCCGTGGTCGCGGCAGAGCCCGGCGATCGCGCGGGCTTCCGCGAGCCAGGCTTCACGCGCCAGGCCTTTCGCGCGGAGCTGGATCCAGCGCACTCCGCCCGCCAAGGCCAGTCGAGCCTGCTCCCGGTGGGGCCGGGGCGCGGCGTCGAGCGTGAGGAACTGCAGGCGCGCGGGCACGGCTCAGTAAGCGCGCTTCAGCTTGCGGGCTTCCTTGCCGTACCAGGCGCGCTCGAGGTCGAGGAAGGCGCGCACGGGGTCGGGCTGCTTCCAGACCGAGCCGATGAACGCGATGCCGTCGAAGCCCATCTCCCGGGCCTTCGGAGCCGTCTGCGGCGTGATCCCGCCGAGCGCCATGACCGGCGCGCCGCCCTCGGCCTTCCATCGTCCGAGGATGACCTCGAACTCCCGGAGCGTGCGGCGAGGCCGGTGATCCTTCTTGGAGACCGATTCGAAAAGCGGCGCGAGGAAGACGTAGCCGCAGCCCTTGTCGGTGGAACGCAGCTCATCGTAGTCATGGCACTTCGCGCTCACCGCGGCGTGCTTGGGCCAGCGACGCGGGATGCGTTCCCCGGGATGCATCTGGAAGCCGCCCAGGCCGCGCTCTTCGACGAGCGCGGGCTCCTCGGCCAGCACGAGGCGGGGCCAGTAGGCCTCGGGGAGGCTGAGGATGAACTGCTCATAATGGCGGCGCTCCCAATCCTTGCGGACCTGGACATGGAGGCGGCTCAGTCCGGCGTCGAAAAGCCGGCGGACCATCTTGGGGTCCCAGTTGCCGTCGTTCGGAGTGAGCAGGACGAGGTTGGCCGGGGCCGGCTGCTCGGGCTCGGTGACGAAGAGGCCTTTGATGAACTTGAACATAAAGAGAAGGTCAGCCGCCTTGGGCGGCGCGGATGACAAGGATGCGGGCGCCGGCGACCAAGGCGTGGGCGGACCAGCGAGACCGGGGGATGACCTGCTCGTCGACGGCCGCCGCGACGGCCGCCTCGTGGGCGACGCCGAGTTCGGCGAGGAGCTCGGCCAGCGTCCGGGCGGAGGTCTCCTTGGGTTCATCGTTGATGGTCACGCGCATCTTAAAAAGCGACCCTGCCCAGCGCAGGGCGGGCTGGCAAGCGGAGGTTTGGGGTTGCGGGCGAGGGAGGGCGGGCTTGGCTGGTGCCATGAAGACCCTGCGCCTATGCCTCCTGGCCGCCGTAGCCGTCGTGGCCGGACTCACCTTTTCCTCCTGCTCCAATAACAAAGAACCCATGAAAGAATCCCCCGCCGCCGCCCCCCGCGCGATCATCCACACCAACTACGGCGACATGACCGTGGAATTCTGGCCCGAAGTGGCCCCTCGCACCGTGGACAACTTCCTCAAGCTCTCGCGCGAGAAGTTCTACAACGGCACGGCCTTCCACCGGATCATCAAAGGGTTCATGATCCAGGGCGGCTGCCCGAACTCCAAGCTCGGCGCCCGCGGCATGCCCGGCACCGGCGGCCCCGGCTACCAGATCAAGGCCGAATTCAACCCCCGCTCCCACGTGAAGGGCGTCCTCTCCATGGCCCGCTCCTCCAACCCGGACAGCGCCGGCAGCCAGTTCTTCATCTGCCACGGCAAGGCCGAGTTCCTCGACAACCAATACACCGCCTTCGGCCAGCTGGTCTCGGGCGAAGAGGTCCTGAACAAGATCGCCGCCGTCGCGTGCGTCGGCCCGGAGCGCTCCACTCCCACCGAACGGGTCGAGATCACCAGCGTCGAGATCGTCGAAGCCGGCAAATAAGCCTTCGGACTTTACAGCCCCGACTTCCCTCGCAAAAATACCCTCCCCCATGAAATCCCTACGCTACCTCGCGATCCTCCCCCTGATGGCTGCCGCCTCCCAGGCCCTCACCCTCGACGTCCAGCTCGGCTACGGCCAGCCCGGCGCCCCGATCTCCGGCGGCGCGGACGCCGACGATACCTCCGTCATCGGCCTCGGTCTCGGCACCTACCTCACCGAGAACTCCCATCTCGGCCTCAACCTCAGCACCCGTGACATCGTCGCCCCTGGCGTCGGCAACCCGGTCGACGCGAAGGCTCGCACCGCGACCATCGACTACACCTACGAGCTCAACAGCACCGGCGGCATCAAGCCCTTCATCGGCGCCGGCGTCGGTTACGCCTGGCTGAAGAACACCCATAAGTCCACGGCGCTCGCCTCCAACGTCTTCGCTGGCGTCCGCTTTGCGGTCACCGAGTCCGTCGACTTCAGCCTCACCGGCCGCCTGGTCCAGCTCTACAACGTCGACTTCTACAACGTCGTCGGCGAGAGCAACCGCCAGGTCAACGTCTTCGAAGGCATCGCCGGTCTCCGCTTCAAGTTCTAAGCGGTCCGACAGCCTCGACCAAAGCCGCCCACTCGGGCGGCTTTTTTGTGCCTCGACGCGAAGCGGCTCAGCGCGCCAGCAAGGCCTGCTCCTTCATCCAGACGCCCAGCAGGTCCGTCCAGGAGCGCGCCGCCTCGCAACGTTCCGAGGCGCCCCAGCCGTGGCCGCCCTTGGCCCAGACATGGACTTCGGCGGAACCGCCCAGCGACTTCAGCTTCGCGGCCAAGGCCATCGAGCCTTCGGCCGGGTAAGGATCGTCGGCGCTGTGGGCGAAGAACGCCGGCACCGGCTTCATGCCCGCGGGCGGGATCACGCCGTCCGGACCGTCGCGCAGGCCGCTGTCGGGCTTGTCCGTCACGAAGAGATAAGCCGGATAGACCAGTACGGCGAAATCAGGCCGGGGGGCTTCGGCGGTCGCCGGCGAATAGGCGACGCGGGCCGCGAGGTTGCCGCCGGCCGAGAAACCCAGGATGCCGATCTTCTTGGGGTCGGCGTTCCATTCCGTGGCGCGGGCGCGGACCTGACGCAGCGTCTCACGCGCATCGAGCACCGGCACCACCCAAGGCCGGTCGTTGTCGCGACGCGGGACGCGATAACGCAAGACCACGGCGGCGACGCCCAGTGCGTTGAGGCGACGCGCGACCTGGACGCCTTCGTGATTCTCGGCCAGGGCGGCATACCCGCCGCCGGGGCAGACGATGATGAGCGGGGAGTCCGGCTTCGCGGCCGGCCAGACGACGTATTCCGGCGTCATCACCTGCGTGCGCTGGCCGTTCTTGGCCACGACGCCCTTGGGATCCGACCCGGGCTTCGGAGCCAGGGTCTCAGCGGGCGGCGTCGCCGGCCAGACCGGCAGCGGGGCGAGCGGCTCGGCGGCGAGCAAGGAGACCGCGAGGCAGGCGAGGAGCGTCGTTTTCATGGGGAAATCATTCGTGGCGGAGCGCCTCGATCGGATCAAGCTTGGCGGCGCGCAGCGCGGGGTAGACGCCGGCGATGAGGCCGATGACCACGGAGAAGGCCAGCCCTTCGGCCATGATGACCCAGTCCAAGGCGGCGACCGCCCCCGTGGGCAACGCCGCGGTCAGGATATAGTTCATCAGCGAGACGATGCCGACCGACACCAGCAGGCCGAGCAAGCCGCCGACCACCGAGACGACGGCGGCTTCGGCGAGGAACTGCAGGAAGAGGTCCGAGCCGCGCGCGCCCAGGGCCTTGCGGACGCCGATCTCGCGGATGCGCTCGTTGATCGAGGCCAGCATCACGTTCATGATGCCGATGCCGCCGACGAACAAGGAGATCCCCGCCACGCCGCCGAGCGACAGCTTGAACGCCGCCTCGGTCTTGCGGAAGTCCTCGAGCGTCTGCTCGTTGGTCGAGATGGCGAAGTCGCGCAGGCCCTTGTGCGAAGCCAGCATGGTCCGCTCCGCCTGCTCCACCGCGTCCCGCAGGCGGGCCGGGTCCTCGATCCGCAGGCCGAGTCCTGTCAGCCGGTCGTTGCCGTTGTACTTGGTCAGCGCCGTGCTCACCGGGATGAGCGCGCCGCTGTTGCGCCAACGCCAGGCGCCGCCCGAAGCCCGCGAACTGGCCGAGCGGATCTGCATGCCGGTGCCCTCGATGTTGTTGAGCACCCCGATGATCGTGAAGCGCCGGCCGCGCACCTTGACGACCTTGCCGACCGGATCGACGTTGGGCCCGAAAAGATCGGGGACCAAGGCCGACCCGATGACCATGACGTCGTTCATGTTGAGGACGTCGAGGTCGCTCACGAACCGGCCCTGGTCGGCGTCGACCCACCGCTTGGCGACCGGCAGGTAGTCGGCCGTCACGCCGGTGACGTAGGTGTTCGTCTCGCGGTCTTCGTAGACGACCTTCTCGAAACCCACGCGCACCTCGGGCGAGATGTTGCGGACGAGGGGGACCGTGCGGCGGATCCGGCCGACGTCGCGCAAGGTGAGGCCCTCCGAGAGCTCGGCGAGGTGCTCCTGTTCCTTGGGCAGGGGCTCGCGGGTGATCGTGATCTTCTCGATGCCGCCCATCGCGTCGACGAACTGGCGGAAGTTGCCCACCATCCCCTGGACGACCGTGACCATCGCCACCAACGAGGCCACGCCGAGGATGATCCCCGACATCGAGAGCAGCGAACGGACCTTGTTGGCGCGGAGCTCGCGGAGGCCGTTGACGACGGCGGGCCGCAGACGTTCGACGAAGCTCATCGGACCCGGTCCTCCTGCACGCGGCCGGCCCGCATGGAGATGACCCGCCGCGCCTTCTCGGCCACGCCCAGGTCATGGGTGAG
>JBDLWC010000202.1:0-3284 GCA_039804485.1 Verrucomicrobiota bacterium | reverse complement strand
CAAGCAGTACGTCGTCCACGAGGGCAAGGTGAAGATCGTCGACGAGAACACCGGCCGCATCATGGAAGGCCGCCGCTGGTCCGACGGCCTGCATCAGGCCGTCGAGGCCAAGGAAGGCGTCGCGCTCGAGAAGGAGAACAAGACCTACGCGACGGTCACCATCCAGAACTACTTCCGGATGTACCAGAAGCTCGCGGGCATGACCGGCACCGCCGAGACCGAGGCCTCCGAGTTCCACGACATCTACCGCCTCACCGTGGTCGCCATCCCGACGCACCGTCCGTGCATCCGCGCCGACGACAACGACATCGTCTTCAAGACCCGGAAGGAAAAGTACCAGTTCGCCATCAAGGAGATCGCCGAGGCCCATAAGCGCGGCCAGCCCGTGCTCGTCGGCACCGCCTCCGTCGAGGCCTCCGAGACCCTCGGACGCATGCTCGCGATGGCGAAGGTCCCGCACAAGATCCTCAACGCCAAGCACCACGAGACCGAGGCCGACATCGTCTCGCTCGCCGGCCAGCACGGCGCCGTCACCATCGCCACCAACATGGCCGGCCGCGGCACCGACATCAAGCTGGGCGAAGGCGTCCGCGAGCTCGGCGGCCTGTACGTCCTCGCCACCGAACGGCACGAGTCCCGCCGCGTCGACCGCCAGCTCCGCGGCCGCTGCTCGCGCCAGGGCGACCCCGGCCGCTCCCGCTTCCTCGTCTCGCTGGAGGACGACCTGATGCGCCTGTTCTCGAACGCGGGCATCATCTCCTCGCTGCTCGAGAAGTCCTTCAAGGAAGGCGAGCCCCTCGAGCACCCCCTGCTCAACCGTTCCATCGGCACCGCGCAGAAGCGCGTCGAAGGCCAGAACTACTCCATGCGCAAGCGCCTGCTGCAGTACGACGACGTGCTCAACCAGCAGCGCCAGATCGTCTACGGCCTGCGCAACCGCGCGCTGAAGTCCGCCGACAGCCGCGCCACCCTGCTCGACATCGTCGAGGAGGAGGTCGAAGAACGCCTCGGCGCGGTCTTCCCCGACCCCGCGGGCGCGCCCGACCGCCGCGCCGCCGAAGCCTTCGTCTACTGGTTCATCACGGCCTTCCACATGCGCCTCGACCTCGAGGACATCCTCGCGCGCACCAAGAGCCAGGTCACCCTGCTCGCCACCGACCGCGTGCGCGCCCTGCAGGCGGGCCGCGAGCAGCACGAGTCGCCCGAGATCCTCCAGTACCTCGAGCGCAACGTCCTCCTCCGCGCGATCGACCGCAACTGGCAGAACCACCTCACCGAGATGGAAGACCTCCGCCGCGGCGTCGGCCTGCGCACGTACGCGCAGAAGGATCCCCTCAACGAGTACAAGGCCGAGGCCTTCAAGGCCTTCGAGCGGCTCATGCAGCAGCTCCGCACCGACGCGTGCTCCGGGCTCTTCCGCACCGCCAGCTCCATGGAGGCGCTCGAAGCGCTCATGCGCCGCGCGCAGGGCCAGGCCACCGCGACCGGACCGGCCGAGCCCGGCACCGGAGCCGCGGCCGAGAGCTCGCCCGCGCAGGCGCCGAAAGCCGAACCCTTCCGCCGGACCGCCCCCAAGATCGGCCGCAACGCCGTCGTGCGCATCCGCAAAGGCCCGGAGACCCAGGACCTCAAGTGGAAGAAGGCCGAAGCCCTGGTGCGCGACGAAGGCTGGGAAGTCGTCGAGACGCTTTCGGAATGACCGGAGCCGACGCCAGCCGCCCTGCCTCCGTCTGGCCGGCCTGGCTGGGGAACGCGGCGACCGCCGTCCTGCTCTTCTTCTCGTTCGCGCCGGTCGGCCATCCCTTCCTCGCGCTGATCGCGCTGGTGCCCGCGGCCGTCGCCGCCTCCGCGAGCCCGGACGGGCGGGCCTGGCGGCGGGCGGCCTTCGCGTGCAGCTGGGCCCTCTGGATCGCGCTGCTCGTCTGGCTGCGTCACGTCCATCCCCCGCTCGGCTGGCTCGGGCTCGTCCTGCTCACCGCCTACTGCGCGCTGTACCCCTTCCTCTGGCTGCTCGCGCTCCGCTGGATCCTGCCCGCGTGCGCGGGCGCCGCGGCGCCGGCGCGCCTCCTCGCGGTCGCCGGACTCGCCGGAGCCTGGGGCCTGCTCGAAGCCGTGCGCGGCAGCCTCTTCACCGGCTTCGGCTGGCTGCCCTTGGCGGCCTCGCAGACCGGCAACCCCGTCCTGCTCAGCCTGTGCGCGTGGGTGGGCCCGACCGGCCTCTCGATCGCGCTGGTGTTGTTCAACCTCGGCCTCGCGCGGTGGATCGTGCGCCTGCGCGAGACGCACGCCCCGACCTCGCTCGCGCCGGCGGGTCCGGCCGATTGGTTCAAGCGGCTCACGCCTGAGCTCTACCTGGGGCTTGTCCCCGTGGCCTGCGGCTTCTTCGCGCTGCTCGACGCGAACGCCGCGCGCCTGCGCACCACGCACGACCCCGTGACCGCGGCCGTCGTGCAGACCGACTTCGATCCGAACGCCAAGTGGGACGGCGCGCGCCTGCAGGAGCACCTCGCCGTGACCGAGCGCCTCACCGCGCTCGTCGCGCGCGGCAAGGCGGCGGACTTCGTCCTCTGGCCCGAGGCGGCCCTGCCGCTCACGCTCGAGAGCGAACCGTACGTCGCGCGGCTGACCCAGCTCGCGCGGAGCATCGAGACCCCGCTGGTCATCGGCGCCATCGACCGACGCGGCGCCGGTTACGGCAACGCCGTCGCCGTGGTCGCCGAGGAAGGCGTGCGCAAGCCCGTCTACGCCAAGCGGCACCTCGTGCCGTTCGGCGAGTACGTCCCCTTCGCGGACTTCCTGCCCCTGCGCAAGGTCGTGCCCATCGAGAGCGACTGCGTGGCCGGGACCGGACCGGCGCTGCTGCCGCTGACGACCCGCGCCGGCCGCACCTTCATGGCGGGCGCGCTCGTCTGCTATGAGGACGTCTTTCCCGAGCTGGCGCGCGAGCATGCCCTGGCCGGGGCGGACGTGATGATCGTCGTGACCAACGACGCCTGGTATGGCCGCGAGGCCGGCGCTTACCAGCATGCCGCGCATTCCGCGCTGCTGGCCGCCGCCACCGGCCTGCCCGTGATCCGCTGCGGCAACGCCGGCTGGAGCGGCTCCATCGACGCGCTCGGCCGGGCCCGTCCGGTGCTCGTCGACGGCAGCGTCTATTTCCGCGGGGCCAGGCTGGCCGAACCCGTCAGCCTCCCGCGGACGCGTCCCGAGCCCACCCCCTGGGTCCGGCACGGCGACTGGGCCGTCGGCCTCGGCGGCCTCCTCTTCGCCTTAACCTACGTCTG
>JBDLWC010000201.1:0-5959 GCA_039804485.1 Verrucomicrobiota bacterium | reverse complement strand
TGAAGGAGTGGAACGCCGAGGAAGCCGCCTTCGTCAAGGCCCACGCCGCCGAGTGGGAACAGTGGGCCCCGAAGTTCGCCGACTACCAGGTCTTCGTGAACAACTACAACGGCCCGGAATGGGGCACCGCGATGAAGGACTCCTTCACCGAGTTCGTCATGAACGGCGGCGGACTCGTCAACGTGCACGCCGCGAACAACGCCTTCACCGGCTGGGACAACTTCAATGAGATGATCTGCTGCGGCTGGCGCGGCGCCACCTTCGGCAAGCGCATCGCCGTCGACGACAAGACCGGCCGGGCCGTCGCGCTCGTCGACGCCGACGAGAAGATCCAGACCAAGGGCTTCGGCTCCGGCCACGGCGCGAAACACGCCTTCACCCTGAAGACGCGCGACGCCGCCCACCCGATCATGCGGGACCTCCCGGCCGAATGGCTGCATGCGACCGACGAACTTTACGGCCGGATGCGCGGGAGCGCCGACCACATGCACGTGCTCTCGAGCTCCTTCTCCAAGCCGGAGACGGGCGGGACCGACATGCACGAACCGATGGTCTGGGTCGCTTCTTTCAACAAAGGCCGCGTGGTGACCACCTCGATGGGCCACCTCATGGCGAACGACACGAGCCACGACGCCCTGCACTGCGTGGGCTTCCAGACCATCCTCGCGCGCTCGACGGAGTGGGCGGCCACGGGCCAGGTCACCTTGCCCGTCCCCGCAGGCTTCCCGACCCTCGACAAGACGAGCGTCATCGAGCCCTCCAAGGTCGTCTGGAAGAAGTAAGCCGTCCGGCCGCTCAGCGGGGCAAGGGCTGACCGACGCCTTTCGCCCGCTCGGCGGCCAGTTCGGCCTTGAGCTCGGCCACCTTCTCGGGGTTGGCCTCGGCGAGGTTGCGCGTCTCCGCCGGATCCGCGAGCAGGTCGAACAAGCGGGGACCGCGTTGCTCGCGACGGTCCCGCTCGACGTCCGCCGGCGTGCCGAGCAGGTCGACCACGGGACCGCCCGCCCGAGGGGCGGCTTTCTGGCTCGCGCCCGCCCCGCCGGAAGCCGGGATGAATTTCCAACGCTCGTCGCGGATGGAGACGAGGTTGTCCTGCGTGGCGGACAGCAGGAACCGGCGCCCCGCTCCCCCCGAGAGCGCGGAGGTGATGTCGCGCGCGTCGAGCTTCAGGAACTCGGCCGGGTCGCCGCCCGCGACCCGCGTGAACACCGCAGGCAGATCGACCTGCGAGAGCAGCGCGGAAGAGACCTGGCCCGCCGGAGCCCGGCCCGGCCAGCGTACGATGAGACCGACGCGCGTCCCGCCTTCGAGGATGCTGTATTTGCCGCCCCGGAAAGGTCCGGCCGGGGCATGGCCCGCCTGCCGGTTCAGGCGGACGGCATCATCCTGATAACCGTCGTCGAGCACCGGCCCGTTGTCCGAGGTGAAGACCACCAAGGTGTTCGCCGCGAGGCCGTGCTTGTCCAATTCCGCGAGGATGCGGCCGACCTGCTCGTCGAATGCCGCCACCGCGTCGCCGCGCGGACCGAGCGGCGTGCGGCCGGCGAAACGCGGATGATGCGCGCGCGGCACGTGGTTCTCGTGCGAGGCGTAATACAGGAAGAACGGCTTGTCCTTGTGCCGCGCGACGAAGGCGCACGCTTTCTCGGCGAACGTGTCGCCCATCGTCTCGTCGTTCCAGACCGCGGCCTTGCCGCCTTTCATCCAGCCGATGCGGCCGATGCCGTTCACGGCGGCCATGTTATGGCCATGCGACCAGTCCATCCTGAGCTTCGCGCGCGCGCCGGGATCCTTGAGGTCCGGGTCGCCGGGATAAGGCCCCTGATAGCTCACCTCGAGCGGATCCTTGGGGTCGAGACCGACCACGGCGCCGTCTTCGACGAAGACGGTGGGCACGCGGTCGCCGGTCGCGGCCATGATGAACGAATAGTCGAAGCCGAGCTGATTCGGCGAAGGCGCGATCCGGCGGTTCCAATCCACGGCGCCGTCACCCAGGCCCAGATGCCACTTGCCCACGACGCCGGTGACGTAGCCCTGCCGGGCGAGGCTGGCCGGCATCGTGGGCCGGCCGGGCCGGATGATGAGACGCGCGTCACCCGAAAGGACGCCGGTGCCTTGCCGGCGCCAGGCGTATTCCCCGGTGAGCAGCGAATAACGCGAAGGCGTGCAGGTCGCGGAAGTGCTGTAGGCCGAAGTGAAGCGCAACCCCTGGGCGGCGAGCCGGTCGAGATGCGGCGTCGGGATGACCTTCGCCCCGTAGCACCCGAGGTCGCCCCAGCCGATGTCGTCGGCGTAGAGCAGGACGATGTTGGGCGGACGCGGCTCCGCGACGGCGAGCAGGCTGAGCACGAACAGGCCGACCAGGGGCAGGAGGCGCATCAGACCGGTCTAAGGCGAAGACCCCGGGAGCGGAAGCCCGGAGATGCCCGACGCACCCCTTGCTTGCCAAAAGGGGCGCTTCCGCCCAATCCCAAGCCTGACATGCGCTTCGCCAAATACCACGCCCTCGGCAACGACTACCTCGTCCTCGAGCCCAAGGACTGCCCCGCCCTCTTTTCCCCGGAAGCCATCCGCAAAGTCTGCCACCGTCACTTCGGCCTCGGCTCGGACGGGATCCTCTATGGGCCGATCGAACGCGCCGACGGCGCCTTCGGCCTGCGCATCCTGAACCCCGACGGCTCCGAAGCCGAAAAGTCCGGCAACGGCATCCGCATCTTCTGCCGCCATCTCCTCGAGACCCAGCGCATCCAGGAAGGCCGGGAATTCAAGCTGCACACCCTGGGCGGCGTGGTCCGCTGCGAAGTCTTCGAAGGCGGCGACCGGATCCGCGTCGAGATGGGCAAGGTCTCCTTCCGCGCCCCGGTCATCCCGCACACCGGCCCTGACCGCGAAGTGCTCGGCGAAGAGATCACCGTCCTCGGCAAGACCTTCCGTTACTGGGCCGCGACCGTCGGCAACCCTCACTGCGTCATCCCCGTCGACGAACTCACCCCCGAGCTGGCCAAGACCTACGGCCCCCACCTGGAGGTCCACCCCAACTTCCCCAACCGGACCAACGTCCAGTTCATGAAGATCCTGGACCGCCGTAACGTCCGCATCGAGATCTGGGAACGAGGCGCCGGCTACACCATGGCCTCGGGCTCGTCTTCCTCGGCTTCGGCCGCCGTAGCCCGCAAAATGGGCCTCGTGGACGCGGATTTGACGGTAAACATGCCGGGAGGTCAGATTATCATTGGCATCGGGGAGGACTATTCCATCGTGATGACAGGTCCGACGACCCCCGTAGGCATCTTCGAGATGCACGCTGGTGTCCCGCTCCAAGACGTCGCCGTCTAAGGCGACCCGTCTTCCTCCCGCAGGTTTTCTCCTTTGGCGCGTCCTTTCGGACGTCGCCTTTCACCGCACACCCTCACCATGGCGCCGCGTCAGCCGTTGCCCAACATCTCCGAAGACGATCTCATCGATCTCGCCGGCGGTGCCACCGTGCTCCTCGCGAAGGAGCTGGTCGCCAAGGGCAAGGTCAAGAAAGCCCTCTGGACCGCTCCCGTCGTCGAGGCCCTGGTCGACGATGGCACCGAATCCCGCGAGGCCCGCTGGAACCTGCGCTCGGTCACCTTCCAGCGGAACGAGTGCGGCTGCGAGGTTTCGGTCGGCCGCCGCAAGCTGTGCGTGCACTCCGTGGCGGCCTACCTCGCCCTGGCCATCAAGGAAGGCTACCTGACCGCCGAGCCCGCGTCGCCGCCCAAGCCGGCCGCCCCGCCCGGCAGACCGGCGCCGGCGACGGCGACGGCACCGAAGGCGAAGACGGCGGACCCCAAGAAAGAAAAGTCGAAGGAAGCGGAGACGACCCCGGGCGGACCCCGGCTCAAATCCCTCACCCTCTCCGAGAAACGCGGCACCCCCATCGAGGTCCGTTTCATCGTTCCGCCCAACATCGCGACGGCCGCCGCGCGCGATGAGATCATCTGCCGCCTCGAACTCCGCGTCGACGGCACGCAGGTCGCCCCCGAGAACCTCGACCGCAGCAAGGCGTGGACCATCGAGGCGGACACGGTCTTCTTCCTGGCGATCCTGGAAAACCTCTGCCACGGCAAGCTGCAGGGCATCCTCCCGCTCACGCGACGGCACCTGCGCCAGCTCCTCGCCATCGGCAAAGGCCTGCGGATCTTCCGGATGGCCAACGCGCCGGAGACCCCGCTCGGGTGGGACGGCGACCAGCTCGACAAGGTCCACGAGCACCTCGACGAGCCGCCCTCCACCCCGCAGACCAACGCCGCCGGCGAGACGCCTGACGACGGCCCCGAAGAGCAGGAAGTCCGCTCGCAGGAACGCGGCCGCGAAGACCGTCCCTGGGTCGACGGCTCGATGAAATGGCTGCGCATCCGCCTGCCGCAGCAGTCCTCGGGCCCCGTGGCCGAGCTCCGCGACGTGCTGCAGCGCAGCGGCTTCACCCTCGAGACCACCACGCGCGAGTGGTATCTCGCCGGCACCATCCAGGTGCTCAACTTCCTCGCCCGCCATCACAAGCTGCTGATGACGGACAACGCCGCCTTCTTCACGCACAACCTCGAGCACTCGCTCCGCAACGTCGACCTCGCCAAGGCCAAGTGCGACGCGTCCGAGGAGAACGACGGCTTCCGCTTCGCCATCGGCATCGACCCCGAAGGCAAGTCCCCCAAGGTCATCCAGGAGGCCCTCTCCAGCGGGCGGATGTTCTTCTACACCGACCGCGGCCCCCGGCTGATCACGCCGGAGCTGATGGAATCGATCCGCAACGCGCAGCGCCGGATCACCGGCGAAGCCAAGCGCGACATCGACCTGGACCTCAACCTGAAGATCGGCTTCGCCGACCTCGCCAGCGCCGACGCCATCGCCGAGGAGCTCCAGGCCGCCTTCGCGCCGCCGGAGACCTGGAGCCAGCGCTCGGCCGCGATCCGCAATCTCTCCAAGCTGCAGCCGGCGCCCATCCGCCCGGAACTCGGCCAGATGCTGCGCATCTACCAGCAGGTCGGCGTCGCCTGGCTCTGGCACATCCACCACCACTCGCTGGGCGGGCTGCTCGCCGACGAGATGGGCCTGGGTAAGACGGTCCAGGCCCTCGCCTTCATGGAGGCGCTCCGCCTGCACCGCCCCGAGGACGGCCCCTGCCTCGTCGTCTGCCCCGCCTCGCTCGTCGAGAACTGGCGCCGCGAGGCCCGGCGCTTCACGCCTTCGCTCAAGGTCCTCGCCCACCACGGCCAGAACCGCTTCACCGCCGAGGACTACCTGCGCCGTTTCGACCTGGTCATCACCTCCTACGGCACGCTGGCGCGCGACATCGCGGCCTTCTCGCTCATCACCTGGGGCGCCGCCATCTGCGACGAAGGACAGAACATCAAGAACCCGCGCGCGCAGGCGTCCAAGGCCGTCAAGCAGCTGATCGCCAAAGGCCGCTACATCCTCACGGGCACGCCGGTCGAGAACTCCCTCGAAGACCTCCGCTCCCTCTTCGGCTTCCTCATGCCGGGCTACCTGCCCAAGCCCGAGGAGCGCGTCCAGGCCGAGGAGCGCAAGTGGCACGACGACCGCCTGCTGCAGATGGCCGCGCCCTACATCCTGCGCCGCTCCAAGGTGGCCGTCGCCCCCGAGCTGCCCGCCAAGATCGAGCAGGTCGTCTACTGCGACTTCGAGGACAACCAGAAGAAGATCTACGACGAGATCCTCGAGTCCACGCGGCAGGAGATCTTCGAGATGGAGATGGGCGGCGCCACCCAGGCGCGCATCCAGATGGCGGCCTTCAACCAGCTGCTGCGCCTCCGTCAGATCTGCGCCGACCCCCGCATCCTCGACCCGAAGATGGAAGAAGCCGACTCGGCGAAGCTGCAGGCCTTCCTCGAGCTGGTCGAAGAATCCAAGGACGCGGGCCATCGCATGCTGGTCTTCTCGACGTTCGTCACCGCGCTGCAGCTCCTCAAGACAG
>JBDLWC010000200.1:0-2973 GCA_039804485.1 Verrucomicrobiota bacterium | reverse complement strand
TCGAAGTCGCCGGCCGTGACCTGTATGTCCGCGAAGGCTGCTACAACTGCCACTCGCAGATGATCCGCACGCTGAAGCCGGACATCCTCCGTTACGGCGCCGGCCAAGGCTACTCGCGCCTCGGCGAGTCCATCTACGACCGTCCTTTCCAGTGGGGCTCCCGCCGCACCGGCCCGGACCTGGCCCGGGAAGGATTGCTCCGGCCCGATCTGGCCTGGCACTACCGCCACCTTGTCAACCCGCGCGAGCTCGAACCCGACTCGATCATGCCGGCCTATCCTTGGCTGAAGGAACAGTCCGTGGACCGCTCGCAGCTCTTCGGCCGGATCTCCGCCCTGCGGACCCTCGGCGTTCCCTACCGCGCCGAAGCCAGCACCCCGGCGGCCATCCAGAACGACTACGACGCCCAGGCGAAGGAGATCGTGAAGGCCCTCGCCGACAAAGGCATCATCGTCCCCGCGGACTCCGAGATGGTCGCCTTGCTGGCCTACGTCCGATGCCTGGGACTGAACGTCGAAACCCTCAGCCCGGAGGCCGGCCGCTGACATGTTCCGCCGCATCGCCTGGGAAGAACTCCTGCGGGACGCGCAGACCACCGGCTTGTTCCTGCTGGGACTGGCCATGGTGCTGCTCCTCGCCCGCGTGCTCACCACCCCCAAGGACGAGGTGAAGCGCCTCTCCGAAATGCCCCTCAACGACGAATGAGACCCTCGCCCATGAAAGACGACGACCAGCCGGTGATCATGCCGCACGCTTACGACGGCATCCAGGAATACGACCAGAGCCTGCCCAACTGGTGGCTGTCCACGCTTTTCGGCTCCATCGTCTTCGCCTTCGTCTACTGGCTGGCGAACTTCACCACCGGCACGATCGCCGACGACCGCGTCGCGCTCAACGCCGACCTCGCCGCGCTCGAGGCCCGCCAGCTGGCCGCCGTGAAGGACCTTGACGAAGCCACGCTCTGGAAAATGAGCCGCAACCCGACGACGGTCGCCGAGGGGCAGACGGTCTATGCCACGCTCTGCTTCAGCTGCCACGGGCCGACGCTGGCCGGCATCAAAGGCGTCGGCTTCCGGCTCAACGACGACCTCTGGGTCCACGGCAACACGGGCATGGCGGTCTTCCGCAACATCAACGAAGGCATCGCCTACGAAGGCAAGCCGACGGGCATGGCCGCCCAGAAAGCGCTCGGGACGGGCCGGATCGCGGCCGTGACCGCCTACCTGCTCTCCTTCCAACAGGAAGGCCGGATGAAGGCCATCGGGCGCGCGCAGGAACCCTCCCAGCTGACGCCATGAGCCGCGCCCCCATCCGCGAAAGCGTCACGACGATCGCGCAGGACGGGACCCGCCCCTTCCTGCAACCCGCCATCGTGGTCGGCGCCTGGTGGCGGGCCCGCCGCCTCGTGGCCTGGCTGCTCATCGCCTTCTTCGCGCTGCTGCCTTGGGTCGAGGTCGGCGGTTTCCCCGCGGTGTTCCTCGACGTCGAGCATCGTCGCTTCCACCTGCTCGGCGCGACGCTGGGCCTGGGCGACGTGTGGCTGCTGTTCTTCGTCATCACCGGCTGGGGCTTCCTCATCTATGCGACCACCGCGCTGCTCGGCCGGATCTGGTGCGGCTGGACCTGCCCGCAGACGGTCTACCTCGAGCACGTCTTCCGCGTCGTCGACCGGTGGTTCGAAGGCGACCACGTCAGCCGCGCGAAACTCGACGCCGAGCCGTGGAGCCGTCCGGCCAAGCTCCTCCGTCGCGGCGGCCGCGCGCTGGCCTATCTGGCGCTCTGCTGGGCGGTCGCGCACATCTTCCTGGCCTACTTCATCTCGATCCCCGGGCTCTACCCGATGATCACCGCCGCCCCGCAGGCCCATCCGGCGGCGTTCGTCGCGATGGCCGCGGCCACCGGCGTGCTCTTCTTCAACTTCTGGTGGTTCCGCGAGCAGCTCTGCCTGATCGTCTGTCCCTACGGCCGGCTCCAGTCCGCCCTCATCGACGACGACTCCGTCATCGTCGGCTATGACGAGAAACGCGGCGAACCCCGCGGCAAGGCCGCGCCGGGCATCGTCGCCGGCGACTGCGTCGATTGCCGCCGGTGCGTCCAGGTCTGCCCCACCGGGATCGACATCCGCCAAGGCCTGCAGATGGAGTGCGTCGCCTGCACGGCCTGCGTCGACGCCTGCGACGACGTGATGACGAAGCTCCGGCGGCCCACGGGGCTGGTGCGTTACGCTTCGCTGCGCGAACTGGCCGGCGGACGCACGCGCTTCCTGCGGCCCCGCACGATCCTCTACGCCGCCCTGCTCACGGTCGGCTTGGTCGTCGCCACGGTCTCGCTGCTGCGCGTCCAGCCGGCCGGCTTCAAGCTGAGCCGCCCGCCGCAGACCGAACTCTACGCCGTCAGCGCCGACACCGTGGCCAACGTCTTCCGCGCCAAGATCCAGAACAAGGACGACATCGGGCGCCGCTTCTTCATCGAAGCAGAGGCCACGGGCACCCGCCTCACGATCCTCAACCAGTCGGCCGGGCTGGTCATCGCGCCGCAGGCCGAAGTGACCCTCCCGCTCACGTTGCTCGTCGACCGCCGGGATTACCGGGGCGAATTCAATTTCACGCTCCGCCTCCGGAGCGACGACGGCAAGGTCTCGGTGCTGCAGAAAGCCCACTTCATCGGACCCGCGCCCGCGACCCTCGCCCGATGAGCCTCCTCCGCCGACATCCTTGGATCCCCCTCGCGGCCCTGTTCCTGGGCTTCGTCGCGGTCTGGGTCTGCTGGCTCCTCATCGCCCTCCGGCACGCGCCCGAATCGGTCGCGCCCGTCAACCCTCCGGCCGACCATGCTTCCGCTCGTTGAGACCGGCGCCGGCGCCTTCCTCGCCGGACTGGCCGTGTCGCCGCACTGTGGCGCGATGTGCGCCCCGCTCACCTGCGCGCTCGGCCCCTGGCGGGCGACGGCCGACCAGCGGCTGGGTTTCACGAC
>JBDLWC010000199.1:0-9621 GCA_039804485.1 Verrucomicrobiota bacterium | reverse complement strand
CCGAGCACCGCGCCCGCCAGCGAAGCCGAGAGAAACGGAGACTGCTTGGTGCCGGTCAGCTGGGTGAAGCCGAAAGTCAGGAGCACGAGCGAACCGCGGGCGAAATTAGGGACGGTGGTGGCGACCGTGGCGCGGAGGTTCGTGCCGAACTGCTCGGCGGCGATCGTGACGAAGAGCGCCCAATAACCCATCCCCAGGCCCATCAGGAAGATGAGCCGATAATAGGCGTCGGAACTCCAGCCGCCGGCGCCGAAGAGATAGACCACGACGCAGAGCAAGCTGAAGGCAAGGAACCCGGCGACGACCTTGCGACGCGAGCGCAGCAGCTGGCTGCCGACGCCGCTGCCCAGGTCGCCGAACGTGAGGCCGAGATAGAAAGCCGCGACGGCCCAGTTCGTCTTCACGGGCTCGCCGGTGATGCCGGAAGCCGGCGCGAAGACGGTGGAGGCGCGCTGCACCAGGATGCCGATCATGAACCAGGTCGGGAGGCCGATGAGCACGCAGCGGGCGTAACGCACGAAACGGTCGCGCGACGTGAAGAGAGCGAGGAAATCGCCCCGGCCCACGGAATCATCCGCGCCGTGATCCTTGGCGGCATGGAACATGCCCGACTCGTGCACGCCCACGCGGAGCAGCAGCAGCAGGAGACCGAGGCCGCCGCCGATGAAGTAGCTCATGCGCCAGCCGTCCACGCCGACCAAGGCGCCGATCGAGTCGACATGGTCCGCCATGTATCCGGCGACGACCGCGCCGAAGACCCCGACCGTGGCCACCACGGCGGTGCCGTAACCGCGACGTTCCTTCGAGAGCGACTCGGAGACGAGCGCGATGCAGCCGCCGAGTTCGCCGGCGAGGCCCAGCCCCGCGATGAAACGCCACGCGGCGTAGGCGCCGAAACTATCGACGAAACCGTTGGCGATGTTCGCCACCGAGTAGAGGAGGATCGACCCGAACAACGTCGTCAGACGGCCCATGCGGTCGCCGAGGACACCGAACAGGATGCCGCCGATCAGCATGCCCGCCATCTGCCACGAAAGGAGGTCCTGGTACCACGGGGCGCCCGTGATGAGATGCCCGAGACCGAGTCCGTTCAGGCTCTTCTCCCGCACGGTCATGAAGAGCGTGAGGTCGTAGATGTCGACGAAGTAGCCGAGCGCGCCGACGATGACGGCCGGATGGAGCAGGTCCTTCCAGAGGGGGCGCGGCTGGTCGAAAGAAGCGGGGTGGCTCATGGGGAGGGGTCAGGCCTTCAGACCGTGCAGATTGGCCATGGAAATGCCAGACAACATTGCCCCGGTCACGCCCAGGAAACCTTGGTCCGTGCCGATCAGGAAAAGGTTCTCGAGGTCGGTGCGGCCGTCGCGGCGCTTCTCGGTGGCCCCGTAGATGGCCCCGTTGAGGTGACCGGTGAACTTGCGGACCGTCCGGGGCGTGAAGACGTCGGTCGACGTCAGCGCGGCGTCGTGGACCGCGTCGGCGACCGGCGGCAGATGGGCGCGGGCCACGCGATTGAGGCGACCGCACCACTCCTGCTTGCGGGCCTGATACTCCGGTTCGGGCGACGCGCACCAGGCGTCGTGGTTCGCCAGCGCGGTGACGCGGAGCCAGCCTTCGTCCAACGCCCTGCCCTCCCCGTACTGATAGTTGTTCGGGATGCAGATCACCCCGGAGCGGGGATCCACCAGCTCCTTCGGCGAGCGGTAGCTGAACCGCTCGTCGTCGCAGAAGAACACGATGGTGTCCTGCCAGCCGAAGCCGGCGAAGGCGGCGGGATCATAGGTCGCGATCGTCTCGGCATAACCGAGCCGTCCGATGGCCGCGGCGCCCGCGGCCGGGGCGACGTCGGAACGCAGGCGCAGGGTCTCGACCGCGCCGGCGGAGGAATACACCGCGGAGGCCGTCACCTCGGAGCCGTCGTCGAGCGCGAGGGCGGCGACGCGGCCGGCACGCACCTCGAGGCGCTTCACGCCGCACTTCATGCGCCGCTCCACGCCATGCTCGCGGCATCGGTCGGTCAGCAGGCGGATGACCTGGCGGACGCCGACGAACGGGCGCGCGAAACCTTCGCGGAAAAGCGAGCGCCACATCACGGCGAACTGGGAGACCTCGATGTCGTCCTCCAAGGCGCTGCCGTAGAAACAGGTCGGGAGCAGCAGCATGTCCCTCAGCAGCGGGTCGCCGAGGCGCTCGTCGAGCAGCGCGCGGGCCGAGCCGCCGTGGGCTTCGAGCGCGGCCTCGTCGAGCCCGGCGATCCAGGCGTCCAGCGCGACGAACCGGTCGACGGAGCGGGGGAACTCGCGGGCGACGTCGGCCAGCAGGGCCTCGTAGTCGTTGTTCAGGCGGAGATTCCGGCCGGCCATCGTCACCCGGGAGCCGAGCTGCGGGCAGAGGTCGAGCTCCTCGCGGCGGATGCGGAGCTGGCGCATCAGTTTCACGAGCGGGGCGCCCTTGGCGCCCTCGGGCACCCAGTTGGTCAGGGCATGCAGGCCGACGTCGTATCTGCGGGCGCCGCGGGCATAGAAGGAATTCAGGCCGCCCGGGGCGTTGTGCCGCTCCAAGACCAGGACCTTGCGGCCGAACATGCCGAGCCGGACCGCCGCGGCGAGACCCGACATGCCGGCCCCGATGATGACGGCGTCGTAATGGGCGGCGGGAGTGGACACAGGGCTAATGTCGCTGATGGCCGGGCGAGGTCAAGCGACGCCCATCAAGGGGCGGTGATGCGGAGCAGCTCCTCGGTCGCCTGCAGGACCTGCCGGGGCGTCACCCGGCCCAGGGCTCGATCCATGCGCGCCAGGTAGTCGGCCCGAGGCTCGCCGTCGAACAAGGTGGTGTCGACCCGGACGACGCGATGGACCGTCCCCCAAGGACGCGCCCGGGCGTAATCCGAGGGGCCGAAGACGCCGACGACCGGCGCGCCGACGGCGGCCGCGAGCTGCAGCACGGAGGAGTCAGACCCCAGGAAGACCCGCGCCTCCTTGATCAGCCGGGCCAGCTGCGCGAAGCGGAGACGGCCGCCGGTGGACATCGCCACCGGGCCGATGAGCCCGCAGAGGGCTTCCGCCATGATGCGCTCCGAGCCGCCCGGGCCGGCGGAGATCACGACGCGCTCGACCGCGCCCGAGGCGACGAGCTCGCGCGCGACGGCCGCCCATTTGTCGATCTCGAGGATCCGCTCCGGCCGGGTCGCTCCGGGATGCAGCACCGCGTAACGGCCGGCCTCCGCCATCAGGCCGTGCTCCTGCATGCGCGAGGGCGCGAACCACATGGCGGGGGTCTCGGCATGGAATCCGAAGACGCGCGCCATCACCTCGTGGTCACGGGCGGCCTCATGCGGATCGACCACGGCGCCGAAGACCTCGCGATGCAGCCAAGGACGCAGCAGCAACGAGGCGCGCCCGCCGCACGCGCGGACGCCCGCGCCGCTGAGGGCCACGAGCCGATTCGCCAACGGATGCCCGCCGAGGGCGATGGCGATGTCGTGACGACGGCGCCTCAGCCGGGACAGCAACGCGAGCACCGAGCCGTCGCGCGGGTCGAAACCGAGCGTCTCGACGACCGCCGGACAGCCTTCCAGCGCCGGCTCGGCGCCGGGCGAGGTCACGAAAGTCACCTGGACCCCGGGCAGACGCTCGCGGAGGGTGCGTAGTCCGGCCGTGGCGGCCAACGCCCCGCGCAGTCCGCTGAACTTGACGACCAGCACCCTCATCTCAGACGAGGTTCTTGGCTTGGTTGTCCCAGAGCCGGCGGAAGAGCTCCGAAGAGGCGTAGACCGCCTCGCGCGACCCGTCGGCGACGATCCGCCCGCCGTCGAAGACAAGGACGCGGTCGACGTCGCGGATGGTGCTGAAGCGGTGGGCGACGATCAGCGTCGTCCGGCCCTTCATGAGCTGGGCCAGCGAAAGCTGGATGCTCCGCTCGGTGTCGGTGTCGAGCGCCGAGGTCGCCTCGTCGAGGATGAGGACCGGCGCGTCCTTGAGGAAGGCGCGGGCGATGGAGACGCGCTGACGCTGGCCGCCGGAAAGCCGTCCGCCGCGCTCGCCCACCCGGGTCCGGAAGCCTTCGGGCTGGGCCTCGATGAATTCGAGGGCGCCGGCCAGCCGCGCGGCCTCGCGGACCTCGTCGTCCGTCGCGCCGGGCCGGCCGAGGCGGATGTTCTCGAGGATCGATTCGTTGAAGAGCACCGGCTCCTGGGAGACCAAGGCGATGTTGGCTCGCAGGTCGGCCTGCCGGACGGAACGGAGGTCGAACCCGTCGATCCGGATGGAGCCCTGCTGCGGATCGAAGAACCGGGGGATGAGATTGACGAAGGTGCTCTTGCCCGCGCCGCTGGGGCCCACGAGCGCGACCGACTGCCCGGCAGGCACCGTCAGCGTCACCTCGGCGAGCACGGGATCGGCGCCGTAAGCGAAGGTGACGCCGGCCAAGGCGAGCTCGCCGCGGACGCGCCCCAGCGGGCGGGCGTCGGGCGCGTCCGCGACCTCGACCCGGGCGCGCAGGATCTCTTCGAGCCGCTCGAGCGCCGGGCGCGCCATGCTCAGCCGGCTGCTCACGTTGCCGAGACGCTTGATCGGGCCGTAGGCGAAGTAGAAAGCGACGATCAGCGAGAGCAGCTCGCTGAGGGAGAACCCGTTGACCGCGCCCACGCCGATGGCCGCGGCGATGCCGAAGGCGGCCGTCATCTCGACCAGCGGCGAAAGCGCCTTCTCGTAACGCACCAGCTTGCCCTGCAGGCGCAGGCCTTCCTGGCTGGCCAGTCCGAAGCGGGCGGACTCCCGCTCCTGCAGTCCGTAGGCGCGGATCTCGCGGGCCGACTGGAGGTTCTCGACGGCGATGCTGTTCAGGTCGGAAGCCGAAGTGAGGCCTTGGCGGGTGCGGTCCTGGATGCGCCGCGCGACGCCGCGGACGATCAGCACCGCCGCCGGCACGACCAGCAACGAGGCGAGGAACCAGTAGCCGTTGTCGTGCGAGAAGCACACCCAGACCACGTAAAGGAAAGCGAACAGCAGCGTGAGGGGCTGGACGATGAGGTCATTGGAGACATCGACCAGCACCAGCCTCACGGCGTTGGCGTCGGTGATCAGGCGGGCGAGCAGGTCGCCGACGGGGATCTTCCCGAAGAAGCCGAGGTGGAGCTGCTGCAGCCGCGCGAAGACGTCCCGGCGGACGGCTTCGATGACGCGCAGCCCGGCGAGATTGAGGAGATAGGTCGAAAAGAACTCCCCGAGCCCCCGGACGAGCATCACCGCGGGCAGGAAGGCGATCGCGAAGGCGAGCTCGTGCCCCTTGGGCAGCACGAGCAACGCGCCGCCCCCCATCCACTTCGGCCAGGTCAGCAAGGGGGCCGCCCGGGCGGCTTCGTCGCCGAAGACGGCCGGCAGCACCTTGCCCATCAGGAAAGGCAGCCCGAAAGCGTTGGCGGCGGCGAAGACGATGGCCGCGAACAAGGAGAGCGCCAGGAGCGAACGGCTCCCTTTCAGGTAGGGAAGATAAGGCTGATAGCGACCGCGGAACACGCCGCCAGCGTGGCGTGACGGACCGCGGGTGGAAACACCAAACTAGGCTATTTCTTCTGAGGGAAGGCGACGGAGAAGGCCACCGCCATGGCCAGCGTGAAGCCGATGAAGGCAAGGGACACGGAGGTCGGCAGGTGCACGTGGCCCTCGTTCACCAGGGCGGCGGGCACCCACGAGGCGACGGCACCGTCGGGCTGACCGAGCCCGGCCGCCCACGGCAGGATCATCTTGATCCCGATGAACACGAGGATGAAGGCGAGCGCCGGCTTGAGGAACCGGAAATAACGCATGAACCCGGCCAGGGCGAAATACATCGAGCGCAGCCCCATGATCGCGAAGATATTGGAGGTGAAAGCGACGAAACGTTTTTCCTCGATGGGGAGATGCGGAGGCAGGATGCCCAGGACGGCCGGGATGGAATCGATGGCGAAGATCAGGTCGGTGCCCTCGATGACCAGCAGGACCAGGAAGAGGGGCGTGAACCGACGGACACCCTCCTCGCGCACCCAGAACTTGTTGCCGTGCAGCCGGGGGGTGAGCGGAAAGACCTTGCGGGCGATCCGGACGAACAGGTTCTCGTCGACCCCCTTGCCCTCGTGCTCATCGCGCGCGAAGGCCAGCTTGACGCCGGTGAAGAGCAGGAAAGCGCCGAACAAGGGCAGCAGGATGGCGAAACGCTCGACCGCGGCGACGCCGACGACGATGAAGCCCGCCCGCATGGCGACCGCCCCGATGATGCCCCAGAAGAGCACGCGGTGCTGCAGATGATCCGGGATCTTGAAGTGGGCGAAGACCAGGATGAAGATGAAGATATTGTCGACGGAAAGGGCCAGTTCGAGCACGTAGCCGGCGGCGAACAGCTGGGCGTCTTCCGGCCCCCGCCAGGCGGAGAGCAGGAAGCCGAAAGCGACCGCGAGCGAGATCCAGACGACGCACCAGCCGACGGCCTCCTTGAAGGACGGAGCGTGGTCGGTCTTGTTGAACACGCCGAGGTCGAGGGCGAGCATCAGCCCGACGAAGCCCAGGAAGGCCCCCCACGCCCAATAAGGGATCACCAAAGGGGCGTCGGCGAGGCCGGAGGCTAGCAAATCCATGCCTCATCACTTGCCCCTCGCCACGGGGAGTCAAGCCAGCCCGCGGATGCGGGCTTGCCCCGACGGGGCCTTACGGACAGGCTGAGGGGGCGTTCCCGTAGTTCAACGGATAGAACATTGGTTTCCTAAACCGAGGATGTGGGTTCGATTCCCGCCGGGGACAGCGCCGCGACGATCAGCGCCTGAGACGATAGCCTTGGACGCGGGTGCCGGCCGTCCGGTTGTAGATCGCGTCGACATCCTTCAGCTGCATCAGGGCCCAGGCGGCGAGGACGCTGTCGCCGTTCTTGGTGAGCACGATGTCATCCGCGATGTGCACGCAGGTGTGGAGCCCCTCGCCCTCGTCCATGAAGCAGAGGACGTCGCCGAAACGGTAAGGGGCGTCGACGACCTCGTATTTCCTCATGAGGTGCTCCGAGGCCTTGGCGGTGTCGAGGAAGACGTCGTTCGGGGTGACATTGAAGAAATTCAAGGAAGTCCAATGGCAGTCAGGGAAGCGTCCGTTCGAGCCGGGCTCCGGCTCGGGGAACGTGTAGGCGCGCTGGCGGAAGATCGCCGGCAGGAAATGGGTGATGTCCGTCGACTGAGGCGCGCGCCGCTGCGTGACCGCGCGCACGAAGGCCAGCCGCGGCGCCTCGGCCTGACCGGCGGACCAGTAATCGATGAAAGCCTTGAGGTCGGTCTTGACGGGCAGCCTGAGCTCCACGACCAGGCTGCGCACGCGGGTGATGGCCCGGAAGACCGCGCGGACCTCGTCGTCCGAACGCGCCAGGGAAAGCAGCGCGTGGACATCGCTGAACACGAGGGCCCGGCCTCGCTTCCAAAGGAGACGGCGGAAAAGCGCCTGCTGGGCGGAGGTCATGGCGACCCCCTGGAGCCAGTCCTCGGCGTCGCCGCCGAGGACGAAGACCGGGTCTCGCTGGTATTCGTTGGCCGGGCACCTGGCCAGCGCTTGGTACAGGGTGCTCCGGGATTCCTGGGAGATCGCCTCCAGGTCGGACACCTCAGGCAGAAGCACGACGCTGTTCCCGCTGATCGTCATCCGCACCGGGCTGAGCAGACGGGCGATGACCTCTTCCGGCAGCTTGGCGTCCGTCAGGATCTCCCGCACCTTGCCGGGAGTGGTCTGCTCGAAGGTCCAGCGCGTGGTCGCGCTCGGCTTGGTCACCGCCGCCAGCAGGCTCTCCGGCGGCTCCAGGTAGACGGTGCGGACCTCCAATTCGCCCCAGGGGCCGGACTTGGCGTGCCACATCGGCTCCGCCGCCAGACAGCAGGCGGAAACGCAGGCGAGAAGGCTGAACCGGAAAAGGGACATCCCGTTTTAACATCCGTTAAAAGCGAGAGTTCCAAGATTATAATTCCCGCCGGGGGAAACCCGACCCGCGGCGGATTCGCGTTGTATTGCCAGTCCGGAGACCGCAGGGATGTGGGGAGAAACCATCGTGACCCGCTCCAAGACCAAGAAGCCCGCCGCCCGCCGGCCCGTCAAAGCCGCCGCCCGGCGTTCCGCCAAGCCCGCACGCCGCCAGGCGGACGCCGCGTCCACCTCGACGCCGGAAGCCGCCAAAGCCCAGCCGAACCAGCGTATCGGCGTGCTGATCGACGCGGACAACGTCTCCCACCAGCACCTCCCGACCCTCCGGCGGTTCATCGGCGACACCGCCATCGCCGCGGCCAAGGCCTATGGCGACTTCCAAGGCCGCCTGAGCGGCTGGCGCGCCGCGGCGCAGGAATGGGTCGAGCTGGAACTCGTCGACCAGCGCAGCTACACGCCCGGCAAGAACGCGGCCGACATGCGCCTGACGATCGACGCGGTGAAGCTGATGGCCGGCCCCACTCCGCCGACGACCCTGATCTTCGTCACGAACGACAGCGACTTCACCCCCGTGGTCGAGGACGCCAAACGCCTGGGCGTCCGCATCATCGTGATGGGCGAACGCACCCACAAGGCCCTCCGCTCCACGGCCCACCACTATCTGAACCTGTCCGAACTGCGCGCGCGGATGGACGCGGAGCAGGACGCGAAGTCCGACCCGCGCAAGGCCCTCGCGCTGCTGGCCCAGGCGCTCCGCGCGCTGACCCCGAAGACGAACAAGCTCGTCGGCCCCCTGCTCGACCAGTTCGAGCAGATGCTGCCGGACCTCCGCTTCGCCGACGCCCCGCGCGCCGCCCGCCCCGCCCGCGAACCCCGTCCGGAGCGCGCCCCGCGCGAACCGCGCCCGGCCCGCGAACCGCGAGCCAAGGCCGACAGCTCCGGTCAGGATTACCGGGACCGGCCCGACCTGACGCCCGCCCAGCAGGCCCAAGGCAAGGCGGAGTCCGACCAGCGCCGCGCGCAGCTGCTCGCCCGCGCCGACATCATCGAAGCGCTCGTCGACGTCGCCACCGGCCTCGCGCCGGCCGGCGAATGGCTCAAGGTCGAGGTGATCAAGAAATTCCTGCTGCAGGAGCACCCGGGCCTCGAGGCCAACGCCCCGCGCTATGCGAAGTTCTACCGCATGCTCGAGGACACCGGCCGGTTCGACGTCCAGCTGCAAGGCTCGACGGTCATGGCCCGGCTCAAGGAGTAAGCCTTACCTCCCGATCGTCCGGCCGAGGAAACCCAAGGTCGCCGCGGCGACGTCGGGCTTATCGGACGAACCGGACACCTCCGCTCCGGCGAAGAAGCCCGTGCGCTTCCAAGCCACTCCTTTGGGATGCAGGTCGAACGTGTGCGGGGCGCCTTCGACGACGATGTACTCGTAAGGAACCATGGCCGTACGCAGGGCCTTGGCCATGGCATCGGACTGCGCGATATCGACCGTGGCGTCGGCCGTGCCGTGCAGGAGGAGCACCGGCGGATCGGCGCGGTCGCACTGTTTTTCAGGCAGGTAGGCGGCCTGCCCGGCGGCGGGCACGCCCGGGACGTCCCCCTTGCCGTGCCTGGAGAAGTTCACGACGCCGTAGAAATCGATCACGGCGGAGACCCTGGCGGAAACCTTCGCGGCCGGATCGCCGCCCGGGCCGGTCTT
>JBDLWC010000198.1:0-16098 GCA_039804485.1 Verrucomicrobiota bacterium | reverse complement strand
CCATCCGGCCGACGCTGCCCGACGCGGTCTGGCAAGTCGCCCGCATCCTCACCGTCGTCGACTGCCCGCTCGCGGCCAAGCACCCCGCGGTCGAGGAATGGTATCGGCCCTGCGTGCACTTCTCCGACGCGGTGGTCATCAACCGCCGCTGGGAGGTCCCCGGCCAATGGGTGAGCAAGTTCCTCGAGCCTTACGAGAAAGAGTTCTACCCCTGCCTGTTCGTCAACCTGACGAAGGTCGGGGCGCTCGCCAACCCCGCCGCCGTCATCGACGGCGAACCGCTCCGCCTGTCGCATATCTTCGACGACATCGACGCGGTGGACGAGATGGAGTTCGACGAGGACAACCTGCCCGACGAGCCGTTCGACCTCGTCCGCCAGGTCGACAGATATTTCGAGCGCGACGAACTGGGTCGCCGGCGCATCCTCGCCCCGGAGATCGCCGACATCCTGCGCCAGGAAGGCCGCGCCTGACCGCCGGAGCGGTCGCCGCTCAGCGCGCGGGAGGAGCAGTCTCGCCGTCCGCGGGCTTGCGACGCTTGGGCGGTCCGTCCTTGCCGTCGCCCGGTTTGGCGCGCTCCTTGGCGAGCTCGTCGGCGTAGCGTTCGGTCAGTTCGCGGATGAACTCAAGGCGCTGCTCCGGCGTGAGCGCATGGATGCGCGTCCGCTCGGCCTTGACGGCGGCCGGGTCGAGGCTCTTGAAATGCAGCTCAAGGACCCGCGGCGCGCCGAAACCGCCGCGATCGCGCATCTCCTTCATCAGCTGGCGGCGCTCCTCGGGGCTGGCGGATTCGAATCGGGCGAGATTGCCGGCGAACACGCGGCGCGACTCGGGTGACATCCGCTCGATCTTCTCGATCGCGGAACGGACGCGGGCGAGCCGCTCCGGCGGCAGTTCGAGGATCTTGCGGATGGTCTGGATCTCTTCGACGGTGGGCACGGTCTCCGGAGCGCGCGCGGAGGCGGGCTCGGCGCGAAGGACCACGGCGGAAAGCGCGAAAAGGAAGGCGAGGCAGGTGCGCATCGGATCAGGAGCCCGTCGGGGTGAGGACATCGACGAAGCCGGGCTCTTCGACCACGGGAGCGAGCAAGCGGAGATCATCGGCGGCGCCCAGCAGGTCCGCGAACTGACGGGACTCATCCGAGGCGACCAAGGCGAAGGTCTGGCGATTGAGGGCTTCTTCGGTCGGACCGCTGAGCGTCAGGGCCGCGACCAGGCAGGCGGCGGCCGCCACCGCGGAGCTCCAGCGAAGGGCGGAACGGCGACGGCGGTCGGCGCGGACCGCGCCGACGACGCGTTCGGCGAACCCGGGCACCATGACGGAGCGACCCCGGGCCAGGGAGGCCGAAAGCTCCTGCTCGAAAGGGATGGGTCGGGGGTCATTCATGGTCGGTTCGGAAGGTGAAACCCCGTCCGGGGCTTCGAGTTGCAGGGTTCATGCGTCGGGATGGAAATCTTTCATGAGCTCACGGAGGTGAGCCCGCGCGCGGTGGATCCACGTCTTCACGGAGGAGACCGGCGCGCCCATGATGGCGGCGATATCCTCGTAAGGGAGCTCCTGCTGGACGACCAGCAGGATGGCCGTGCGCTGCTCAGGGGGCAGCTGGAGCACCGCCCGCTGGAACGCCTCGTCCAGCTCGGACACGCGGCGGGCGGACTGCTGCGAGGAATCGCCCGGCTCGGGCGCGAACTCCAAGGCCGTCGTGGGCTTGCGGCCGCGGCGACGCCACTCGTTGAGCACCAGGTTGTGGGCGATGTGGATGAGATAGGTGCTCAGCTTGGCTTCGGGCCGCCAGCGGCCCGCCGCGCGATGCAGGCGGATGAAGGCTTCCATCGCGAGCTCCTCGGCCGTGGCCTGCGAACCGACCTCGCCCCGCAGGTAGCCGACCAGCCGGGCGTGGTGGCGGTGGACGAGCAGGCGCAACGCATCGTCGTCGCCGGACGCGACGAGACCCATGAGACGCTTGTCATCCTCGTCATCCGGGAGCGTGGGCTCGGCCTGGGACATCTCTGTCTGTAACTCCGGAGACGAGGGGAAGTTACGCCTCGCGCGGCCGGGCGGCGAAGATCCTCAGGGTCCGCAGGAGGAACTGCTCCAAGGCCGCGAGGACCTGGTAGTTGAGCTCCATCCGCCGACGGGCGTCTTCCAGGAAACCGACGGCCGCGGCGACCTGCACGGCGCATGCGGGGTGGGTGCGGCCGACGAGCCGGAGCTTCTCTTCGACCGAGACGAGCATGCGGGCGCGGACGCCTCGCCGGACGGATTCCTCGTAGGCCGCCTCGGCGTCGTCCTCGTCTTCGTCGGTCGGGGGCGGCGGCGGGGCCGACTTGAGCGCTTCGTCGACGAAGAGCTCCAGGAGCACCTCGAAGCGGGCGCACAGCGCGTAGAGCGGGATGAAGACCTCGGAGACGCGGGCGTTCGGCCCCGCGGGCCCCTTGACCATGCGCGTGAGCAGCCGCTCCATCTCGCGCAGCCAGTCCGCCCAGGCGGGATCGGCGAGCACGGGCGCCTCGCCCGCGACATGGAAGCGCAGGCAACGGCTCAGGATGGTGGGCAGGACGCGGTAATAGTGGGTGGTCTGCAGGACGATGAGCGTGCCGGGCGGCGGCTCCTCGAGCGTCTTCAGGAAAGCGTTGGCGGAATCGGACTGGAAGCGGTCCGGCTCGTTGACGACCACGACCCGGCGCGGCGTGAGCGAAGTCAGGCGCAGCGCGGCGACGACCTCGAGGGTGTTCTCGATGACGATGCGCCGCGACTTCTTCGCCGGACGCAGCACGCGGCAATCTGGATGCGCCAGCGGATCGGTGACGCCGAGATGCATGGCCGCCAGCTGTTCGGCGGCGCGCCCGAGCACGTCGCCGTCGGCGCCCGTCAGGAGCACGGCATGCGGCATGCGCCCCTCGGCGCGGGCGCGGGCGAGGATACGCAGGACCGGCAGGTCCGGCGGCTCAGCGGAAACGGCGGGCGGCTTCATGCCAGATCTCCTCCTCGACTTCGGCGGGCGGACGGGCGGCGTCGACGACCCGGAAACGACCGGGCTCTTCGGCGACGAGGCCATGGTACGCGGCGCGCACCCTCTGATGGAAAGCCTCGCCCAACGTCTCGAAACGGTCGGCCTGGCCCTGGTCGCGGACGGCGGCGCGCCCGAGACCGCGCGCGGGATCGAGATCGAGCAGGAACGTGAGGTCAGGTCGGGTCGTTCCACAGGCCAGCCGGTTGGCGGCCTCGATGGCGGGACGCTCCAAGCCACGCCCGGCCGCCTGATAGGCGACGGTGGAATCGATGAAGCGGTCGCACAAGACGGTCTGGCCGGCGGCCAAGGCGGGAGCGATGACCTCCGCGACCAGCTGCGCGCGGCAGGCGGCGAAAAGCAGGGCCTCGGCCGCGGGCACGATGGCCGAGCCGGGCTGCTTGAGCACGGCCCGCATCTTCTCACCGAAAGCCGTCCCGCCGGGCTCGCGCAAAGTCAGCACGGTCGCGCCTTCGGCGCGGAGGCGGGCCGCCAGGCGTTCCAACTGGGTCGATTTGCCGGCGCCTTCGCCGCCTTCGAACGTGATGAATTTGCCGGCGAAAGGCATGGACCGAGGAATGCGGCCAAACCGGCCCGTTGGCGAGCGAGGAAACCGGACGGAAAGCGAAATCGCCCCGAACTGGCACGCCTTAGATGCCGGTCGGGGTGGGATTCAGCTGCTTCTGCTCGACGGAACGGTTCACGTTGTCGGAGAGCCGGCGCAGATTGTCATCCATGCTCGTGCCACCGCCGCCGTTGCTCGAGGAAACGGGAGCGCCGGGGGCGCCGGCCTTGGATTGGGCGACCTTGCCCTTGTCCTCGTCGCGATCGCCGACCACCCGGGCCAAGGCGGCCGCGGGTTCGGTGGCTCCGTTCGGGAAGATCGTGGCCCGGGAAGGCGCGGTCTGCGCCATCGACTTGATCGTCGCGGCGACTTCGGCCGGGAGCGAGGAGACAGCGGCCAGCGTGTCGGAAAGCTCGCTGAGGTCCTCGGCGGGAATCGGGAAGACCATCACCTTCACGGGGGCGAGCGCCGCGGCGGCGGCCGGCGCGCCTTCCGCGGGACCGCGGGCGATGGAGGCGAGCAAGGCGGCGGTCGGCACGGACGCGGTGGACTGCATGCCGGGGTCGACCGAGACCGCACCGACATTGGAGCTGTAGACGGTCGACTCGACGGAGCCGCGCACGCACGAGACGACGTTGGTGCCGATGCCCTTGGCGTCGACGCGGTATTCGACGGAGAAGACGGTGCCGCGGATACGGACCAGGCCGGTCGGCGTCTTGACGGAGTAAGCGGACAGCGCGTTCAGTTTGCGCACCTCGCCGATGACCTTGCCGCGGGCGACCTCGACTTCGGTGATCGAAGGGCTGGGATCTTTCTCGAGCTGACGATACGGCTCGACGATGTCGGCGGAGGCGACCTGCCGGAACGTGCGCACCTCGACGAACGTGCCCGGGGTCAGGATCAGCGTGGATCCGTTGGAGAAGATGAGCTCGGCGGTGGAGTTGACGCCCGTCTCCACGCGCGCGCCGTCCTGGAAGACGACGCCCGAGGCGAGCGGCAGGCGGGTGTCCTTGGCGTCACTGAGGGTGACGGTGCCCGTGGTCTTGCCGACCTGGACCTTGCCGGGCTGCAGAGCAGCGAGGGAAAAAGCAGGCAGAAGGGCGAGAACGCCCATGGACAGGTGCTTCAGAAAAGAACTCATAGGGACTTTGGGGTGAGTGATAATTAAATCGAGGCCGCAGGGCTGGCAACCCCTTTGTAAAAGCAAAAGGCCCCCGAAACCGGGGGCCTTGTTCACACGGCGAGGGTCGCCCCTGCTTAGGCCGTGACGTACTTCTCGAGGCGACGCTGGACCGCGATGGCGGAGAGCTGGGCGTACTTCGGAAGTCCCTGGTCGTAAGGCAGTTGCATCTCGCCCTGGATGAGCGGGAGGGCGTAACGCACGAAGTCCGGGTGGATGGACATCTTGTCTTCGCCGATCCACTTCTCCGGGAAGACCTTCACGCCGTTGGCGATCTGATCGAGGGGGGCGAGGAGGGTCTGCACGGCGTAGGTCTCCTTTTCGGAGCGGATCAGGATGACCATCTTGCCCGACTCGCCGTCGAGGGCGGCCTTGACGGCGGCGCCACCGCAGAGTTCGGCTTCATCGACGTCGGTCTTGGAAGCGTTGTGCGAAGCGGCGCGCTGGGTGATGCCGAGCTTGGAGGAGCGGGCCTTGACGCCGTCGAAGCGGGCTTCGACGAGCGTGCGCAGGTATTCGCCGGCGCCGCCGAGGACGGCGTGGCCGAAGGAGTCGGTGCTCGAGGTGTCGGCGCCGAGGTAGTTGCCGGTGGCGTCCTGGACGCCTTCGGAGACGACGACGAAGCAGTGGCCGTTGGACTTGAGGACTTCCTCGACGCGACGGATGAAGGCGTCGGCGTTGAAGGCGACTTCCGGCAGGAGCACGATGTGCGGGGCGGAGCAGGTGTAGTGGGTGTTCTTGACGGACTTGTCGTCGTTCTTGTCGCGGCGCTGCGCGAGCACGGACGAGGCGGCGAGCCAGCCGGCGTTGCGGCCCATGACTTCGAGGATGGAGACGAAGTCGTTCTGGCCCATGGCGGCGTTGTCGAGGGCGGTCTCGCGGATGGTCACGCCGATGTGCTTGGCGACGGAACCGTAGCCGGGGCAGTGGTCGGTGAGCGGCAGGTCATTGTCGATCGTCTTGGGCACGCCGATGACGCGGAGCTCGTAGCCGCGCTCCTTGGCGAGGGCGTCGATCTTGGCGGCGGTGTCCTGGGAGTCGTTGCCACCGATATAGTGGAAGTAACGGATGTTGTGGGCTTCGAAGACCTGGAGGATGCGGTCGAAGTCCTCGGCCTTCTTCACCTTGTAGCGGCAGGTGCCGAGGGCCGCGCCCGGGGTGTGACGGAGCGCGCGCAGGGTCTGCTGGGACTCGGCGGCGAGGTCGACGAGCTGCTCGTGCAGGATGCCCTGGATGCCGTTGAGGCCGCCGTAGATCTCGACGATCTCATCCTCATGCTTGAGGGCTTCCGAGATGACCCCAGCGAGGCTGGCGTTGATGACGGGGGTCGGGCCGCCGCTTTGCGCGACGAGGAGGTTGCCGATGAGAGGAGAAGACATGGGAGTGAACGAGTTGAAAAGTGGGTTGTGGGAAGCCCCACCCCCCTTGGCAACACGGAAAACCCCTCCCCTGCCCGCACCCCCCGAAGATGGCTTATAAAATGCGCCCGGCTTTGACCTGAGCGGATTCCGGAACCCGGCGGACCCAGGCTTCGGCCTGCTGGACGAAGGCGTCGACCTGCGCCCCCGCGGAACCCGTCAGCTCGCCCGCCTTGGTGACGGCGTCGAGGAGCACGGACTTGGGCAGGCGGAGCCGGGCGTCGCCCGCCAGGCGGTCGACGAGGTCGTTCCGCTCGGTCTTGCCGGAGCGCAGGTCCTTGGCCACCGCGACGGCGTGCTCCTTGATGGCCTCGTGGGCTTCCTCGCGCCCGGCGCCGGCCTTGACCGCCTCCATGAGGAAGGTCGTCGTGAGCAGGAACGGAAGGTAGTGGCGGGACTCGCGTTCGATGACGGGTCGATTGACCTCCATCTGGGCGAGCACGGTGAGGAAGGCCTCCAGGAGGCCGTCGATGGCGAGGAACGCATCCGGAAGCAGGACGCGGCGGACCACCGAGCAGGAGACGTCGCCCTCGTTCCACTGCTCGCCCGAAAGCGAGGCGGCCATGGCGAGATGGCCGCGCAGGATCACGTGGAAGCCGTTGATGCGCTCGCAGGTACGGGCGTTCATCTTGTGCGGCATGGCCGAGGAACCGACCTGTCCGGGCAGGAAGCCTTCGCTGGCGAGCTCGTGTCCGGCCATGAGGCGGAGCGTCTTCGCGAAGGAGGACGGACCCGAGGCGACCGACAGCAACGCGGCGACGACCTCCATGTCCATCGACCGGGGATAGACCTGCCCGACGGCGCCGAGCGCGTGCGGGATGCCGAGGTGCGCGAGGACGCGGCCTTCGAGCTGGGCGACCTTGGCGCCGTCGCCCGCGAACAAGGTGAGCTGGTCGAGCTGGGTGCCGACGGCGCCCTTGAGGCCGCGGGCCGCGAAGGCGGCGAGGGCGGCGTCGACCTGGCCGAGCCCCCGGAGGCATTCCTCGCCGAACATCGCCCATCGCTTGCCGACGGTGGTCGGCTGGGCGGCGACATTGTGCGTGCGGGCCGCGATGAGGACGTCACGGTCGGCCTGCGCGCGCCGGGCCAGAGCGGCCAGGGCGGCGACCGCCTTGGCGCGCACCAGCTGCAGCGAACGGAAGACCTGGAGCTGTTCGACCGACTCGGTGAGATCGCGGCTGGTGAGTCCCTTGTGGACATGCTGGTGTCCGGCGAGGGCGCAGAACTCGTCGATGCGCGCCTTGACGTCATGGCGGCTCTCCTCCTCGCGCCGGCGGATGGATTCGAAGTCGACGCGGTCCTTGACCTGCTCGTAGGCCGCGAGGGCTTCGGCGGGGATGCCGAGGCCGAGGTCGCGCTGCGCCTTCATGACGGCGATCCAACACTCGCGCTCGAGGACCACGCGGCCGCGGGTGGACCAGACGGCCTTCATCGCCGGGGAGGCGTAGCGGTCGGCGAGAACGTTGGGGACTTGATCGGATTCCATCGGATGAAAAGGTGGGGAGGTTATATCAGGCGACGCGCTTGGCGGCAAGCGCTCGGAGGAACATCGCGCGGACGGAGGATTCGTCCTCGCCCCGGTTGGAGGCGTCGAAGCAGTCGGCGCAGGCGAGCTGCAGGTCCACCAGCTCGGCCAGGCCGTATCTGGCCGCCGCCGGGGCGACCTTGTTGCTGACATACCAGGCGTTCTGCGAGAAAAGGTTGGCGGAAGACTTCGCGGCGGATCCGAAGGTCGGACCGTGGCGGCCGCTGGCGGCCTCGAACTGGCCCTTGGGCAAGCCGGCTTCGCCGACCCGGAAATCACCGGAGTCCGCGAGGCAGCGGATCTGGATCAGCAGGCGGAGCCGGTTCTGCAGGGCGGACAACAGGGGACGGCTGGAGTCCTCGTTGAAGAAATACCGGTCGAGCGACTCCATGCCCCACTTGAGGTCGCGCGCCGCCAAGGCCTCGATGGGCTCGAAGAAATCGCCTTCGCCGAAGGTCGGGACGAGCAGGTGGACGTCGGCCTCCTTGATGGTCCCGCCCTCCCCGGCGTAGGTCGCCAGCTTGTCGCACTCGCCGAGGACGAGACGGGTCGACTGCCCGACGCGGCCGACGATGACTTCCGGCACGCCGCGCTCGAACTTGACGCCGAGCGACTTCAGCCGGTCGACGGCCAGGGCGACCTGGGCGTCCGCCTGCGCGTCGCCTTTGTCGAACGGGCTCTTGGCGGGCGACGAGTGGAGGATGAATTCCGTCGCGACGGACTTGAGCGCGCTGAGGTCCTTGCGCCGGCCGTCGTACGGGGTGGCCGAGATGATGATGGCGACCGACGGGTCGGCCCCGGTGGCGACCTCGAGGATATGGGCGAGGTTCTTCTTCACCTCGTCGGACTTGGCCTGGACGGTGTCGGCCACCAGGTTGAGGTTCCGCAGCCAGATGACCCGCTTGCCGCCGAACATCGACAGGGTCTTGACCGATTCCGAGAACTGCAGCTCGAGGGTCAGGGCGTCGTCGACGCGCAGGATCTGGCCCGAGATGACCTCGGCTTCGGCGTCGGGGCCGGCGGCCTTCTTGGCCTTCTCGAAACAGGCGCGACCGTCCTGGTCGACGAGGTATTCGTCTTTGCCTGCGATGATGGCGAGATAGCCGGGCACGGGCCTAATCTCCTGCCTCGCCCCCTCGTGGCAATCCTTTGTCGTTCGCAGGCCCTGATCGGCCTGCGAGGTATCAGCGGGTAGCGGTTGGCGGTCAGGCGGCATCCATCGGGTCTCGGGTCTCGGCCCTCAGGCATCGGGTACGGGCTACCGGCTGCGGGTACGGACCCGGGTCGGGGGATCAGACCGCCATCCGCCTGCCGCTCACCGCCGACACCTAACACGCCGGCCGTCACGCCCCGTGGATGAGGTCCTCGACGCGGTAACGGTTCAGGTTCCGACGCATGAAATCAAGGGCGGTGTTGACGGCGCGCTGCTTCACCTGCCGCCGGTCGCCCGGGATGGCCACGCGGCGGGACCAGACGCCCGTCGGCGAGGCATATCCGAAATAGACCGTGCCGACCGGATCGGCGTCGGTCCCGCCGCCCGGGCCGGCGTAGCCGGTGACCGAGATGGCGTAATCCGTGCCGAATTTCTCGATGGCCCCCGTCGCCATCGCCGCGGCGCACTCGGCCGAGACCGCGCCGTGCTGGGCGATGAGGCATTCGGGCAGACCCAGCAGGTTGACCTTGGCGTCGTTGGTGTAGCAGACCGCCGAACCCGCGAAGACCTTGGAGGCCCCGGGGACGTCGGTGAAGGCGTTGGCGAGCAGGCCGCCGGTGCAGGACTCGGCCAATGAGACGGTCTTCTCGAGGCTCCGGAGCTGCTCGACGACGAGCGTGGCCAGACAGGCGTGGCCGGTGCAGACGAAATCCTCGCCGACCGCGTCGCGGACCTTGCGGGCTACTTCGCACAGATGCGCGTCGGTCGCGCCGCTGCCGCCCGAGGAGATCCGCGCGTCGACGACGCCGGTGTGCGTGCCGAAGGAGAGGACCATGCCGGGGGCCAGCAAGGGACGGACGATCTGCTCGAGCGGCACGGCGCCGATGCCGAAAGTCCGCACCTGGACGTAAGCCTCGCCCTGGCAGGCGCAGCCGACGTCGCGCAGACGCGGCACGACCTCTTCCTCGAACATCGGCCTCAGCTCCATGGCCGGACCCGGCAGCATGACGAGGGCCTTGCCGTCGCGATGGTAGAAGACGCCGGGCGCGGTGCCGCGCGGATTGCGCAGGGCCTGGGCGCCCGCGGGGACGTGACACTGGCTGAGATCGGCCGGAGAGACCTTGCGGCCGATCATCCCGAAGCGTTCACGCAGGGCCTGTTCGGCCGCAGGCACGTGCTCGAGCGCGAGGCCGAGGGCGCCCGCGACGGCCGCGCGGGTATGGTCGTCCGAGGTGGGGCCGATGCCGCCCGTGGTGACGATGAGGTCGTAGTGTTCCCAGGCTTCGCCGACGGCGCGGGCGATCTCGGCGGCGTCGTCGCGCACGACGACGGAGCGGGTGATCGGGAGGCCGCGGCGGGCGAGGTGCTCGCCCAGCCAGAGGAGGTGGCCGTTCTCGCGGATGCCGTCGAGCAGTTCGTCGCCCACGTTGATGACGAGGACTTGGCGGGGGCGGCTGTGACAGGAAAGCATTTGCGGAATCGGGGCGTCTTCGCAGATTTATCAGACCAGCCCGCAAATGCAAACCGACCGGGAAGAACTTTCGCCCAAGGCCAAGGCCCGCCGGGCACCCCACACCCCGGGCGTCTACCTCAGGATGGACGCCGCCGGGCTGGGGGTCTATGTCGGGAAGGCCAAAGACCTTAAAAAGCGCCGGGCTTCTTATTTCGTCCCCCGGCAGCGGCTGACCCCCAAGGTCGCCGCGATGATGGACACGGTGGTCGACATGGAATGGCACGAGGTCCGCTCCGAGACCGAAGCCCTGCTGCTGGAGGGCAAACTGATCAAACGGTGGCGTCCGCGCTGGAATATCCTCTTCCGGGACGACAAGCAGTTCCCCCAGGTCCGGGTGGACCTCGCCGACCCCCTTCCCCGCTTCCGCATCGTCCGGGCCCGGACGACCGACGCCTGCCGCTACTTCGGCCCCTTTCCCCACCAGCAGGCCGTCCGACGCACGCTCAATGAGATGCGCAAGAAGTTCGGCATCCTGCTCGCCGACAGCACCCCCGTCGCCCTGCCCGACGGGACGTGGAAGCTCTACGACGACGCCCGGTCCGAGATCCAGAAGCACGCGAACATCGTGACCGCCGAGGCCTACGCCGCGCGCGTGACCGAGGCCTGCGCCTTCCTGGAAGGCAAGGTCGACAGCTGGGGCGAACAGGTCGAGGCGGAGATGCGCCAGGCCGCCGCCGTCCGGGATTACGAAAAAGCCGCGAGCCTCCGCGACCTGCTCGAGGCCCTGAAGCAGACGACGGAAAAATCGCGGCGCTTCCTCCGCGAGAACCCGCTGCCCCGCCGCGACGAAAGCGGCGCCCTCACGGCGCTGGCGGCCGCCCTCGGCCTCGAACGCCCGCCCGCCACGGCGGAGTGCTTCGACATCTCCCACATCTCCGGCACGCTCGCCGTGGCGTCAATGGTCCGCTTCGTCGACGGCCAGGCCGACAAGTCCGGCTATCGTCGGTTCAAGATCAAGTCGTTCGAGGGCAACGATGACTTCCGCTCGATGCAGGAAGTGGTGGGCCGCCGCTACACCCGCCTCCATGAGGAGCACCGCGCCTTCCCCGAACTGGTCATCATCGACGGCGGACTCGGCCAGGTCGGCGCCGCGCTCGCCGCGTTCAAGGAACACGACCTCGCCCCGCCGCCGCTGATCGGGCTGGCCAAGCGCGAGGAGACGATCGTCTTCCCCGACGGCCGCGAACTGAAGCTCCCGCGCCACGATGTCGGCCTCGCCCTGCTGATGCGCATCCGCGACGAAGCCCACCGGTTCGCCAACGATTTCAACGCCGAGCTGCGCAGCCGCAAGCTGCGCGAGTCGCTGCTCGACGAGATGCCCGGGCTCGGGCCCAAGCGCAAAGACGCCCTGCTCGCGCATTTCGGCACCATCCAGAAGCTGCGCAAGGCCACCGAGGCGGAGATCGCCGAAGTCGCCGGCCTCAGCGCCAAGCTCGCCGGCGAGGTGAAGGCTTACCTGGAGGCGAGAGGATGAGAATCCGCGGTAAGCGGTGGGCGGTTAGCGGTTAGAAAAAAGAGCGGCGGCTTAAACGTCCCCAGCCAACCATCCGGTCTCCCTTTGAGTTGTCCTTCTTCTCTTCCAGTCACCTGACACCCGGGGCCGCCACCAGCCACCTGAGTTCATGCGATCTGTCCTCTGTCATCGATGCAGTCATCGACTCAGCCCTCTACTCAGCCCTCTACCTCCTGACCGCCACCTCGCGCTCCACGAGTTCGGCGACGCGGCGGGCGCCATCGGCGTCGCCCAGTCCGTCGACGGAGGCTTTCCAGCGGCGCCAGACCGCCCAGTCGCCGTCGAACGCCTCGGCGATGCGGGCGCGCGCGGCGGCGGGCGTGAGACCGTAGGCGCCGGCGCCATGCTCGGCGATCAGGCGGCCGTTGCCGGCTTCCTGCCCGCGAATGACCTGGGTGATCACCATCGGCACGCCGGCCGCGACGCACTCATGCGTGGTCGCGCCGCCGGCCTTGCTGACCACCAGATGGCTCGAGAGCATCAGCGCAGGGATCCGGTCCGTCCAGCCGAGCACCTCGGCCCGGCCTGCGACCGCGCGTTCGACGGCTTCCTTGAACGAAGCGTCCTTGCCCACCGTGATGGTGAGCTCCAGTCAGAGCCTGGACAAGGCCGTCGCGAGCTCGACGGCGTCGCGCTTGCCGGGATTGAGCATCAGGAGCACGCGCGGGCGTTCGCCGACCTTCGCCGAGGAACGCGGCGCGAGCCGGGCGGACACCGGGAAGCCGTAAGGAAGCACCTTGGCGGCGGGGACGCCTTGCCGGACCATGACGTCGGCCGTGGCCTGGTTGGGCGTGACGAACCAATCGGAGTGCGCGCGGTGCCAGGCCCGGTTCACGGAGATGGAATCGGTGACGACGGTGATCAGGCGCGGACGCGCGGGGTCGTCGCGACGCCAGCGACGGGCCATCATGTAGTTATAGAGCGGATAGGCCGAGACGACGACCGGCGGGTGGGTCGCGTCGAGCATCGCGTTCAAGGTCTTTTCGACCGGGCGGACGAACGGGAGCGAAGCCCGCACGAGCGGCAGGTGGTCGAGCGCCGCATACAGGCAGCCCCAGAGACGCGGGTACTTGTTCGCGACGCCGATGTAACTGTCGCGCTGGCTCCTGGCCTTCTCGGCGCCGTAGGCTTCGAGGAAGAGGTCGTGCAGCTCGCCCTTCGGTCCGGGACGGGCGGCCAGCGCCTCGATGATCGCACGCGCGGCCGCGTTATGGCCCTCGCCGAAGCCGGCCGTGAGGACGGGGATGACGCTCATCAGGCGACGAAGGCGATGGTGGCGGCGGCCTCCGCCGAGGGGGCCGCCTTGGCCGCCTCGAACGCGGCGCGGCGTTCCGCGATGCGTCGCAGCAGCTCCGGACGCTCGACCACGCGGATCGTGCCGTCGGTCTCCTCGACCACCGCGGTCAGGGACTCGACCCAGTCGCCCGAATTGATGTATCGGACGGAGCCGATCATGCGGTCTTCGGCCTTGTGGATGTGCCCGCACATGACGCCCTCGCAGCCGCGGCGCGCCGCCAGCGTCTGGAGGTGTTCTTCGAAGCTCGAGATGAAGCTCACCGCCGACTTCACCTTGGCCTTGATGGCCTGCGAGAGGGAGAAGTACTCCTTGCCCCGCCAGGCGCGCCACTTGTTGTAGAAGCGGTTCAGGTCGAGCAGGATCTGGTAGCTGATATCCCCGACGACGGCGAGCCAGCGCATCTTGACCGTGACCGTGTCGAAGGCGTCGCCGTGGATGCAGAGGTATTTGCGCCCGTCCAGCGCGACGTGGACATGCTCTTCGGCGAGCTCGATCCGGTCCAGCACCAGCGGGATCAGGCGGCGGATGAAGTCATCGTGGTTGCCGCGAAGGTAGACGACCTTGGTCCCGTCCTTCTCCGCCATCTTCATGATGCGGCGGATGACGGCCGTGTGCGCCGGGCTCCAGTGGTTCTTCCGCTGCAACGACCAGAGGTCGATGATGTCGCCGTTCAGGATCAGCTTGTCGCAACGGACGCCGCGCAGCACGTCGAGCAGCTCGCGCGCCTGGGCGTCCTTGGTGCCCAGATGCAGATCGGAAAGGACGAGCGTCCGGAAGTGGATCTTATGCTGACCAGGGACCTTGGTGGTTTCTTCCATGGAGCAGGAGCATAGATGACGAAGGTGTCATTCCCGTGTCGGCGCCGTCTTAAAGAGGAAACGCCTGTATCGGGTGTAGGCGGTTAGCGGATAGCGGTTGGGACCATGATTCCCCAGCCGGTCATCCTGTCTCGGGTTTCTCTTTGGATTTTATGGTTTCGCTTCGGGTGGCCGGTGGCGGGGCTTTTTCAATTCAGTCCTCAACTTAGTCCTCCATTCAGTCCTCTGTGATCGATTCAGCCCTCTGTCATCGATGCAGTCCTCAACGCAGCCCTCCCCCTCCGCCCTCCGTCACGCAATCGTAACAATCGTAAAGTCCTGATGTTACAATTGTTACGGAATAGTGTCGAACTGGGCTTGCCCCCTCCCCTGACCCCACCTTGAAACGGTCGCACTCACAACCTCATGAAAGACTTCCTCAAAAAGGTGCTCGGTAAGGATGAAAAGTTCTACGAACTGCTCGAGGCCAGCGCCGATGAGGCGGCCAAGAGCGCCAAGTCGCTCTCGAAGCTCTACGCCCAGGTCGGCAAGCCCGACTTCGAGCAGTGCTTCACCGAACTGGTGGTCGCCCGCCGGGTCGACAAGCGCATCGGCCTCTCGATCACCCAGGAGCTCTGCCAGACTTTCGTGACCCCGCTCGAGCGCGAGGACATCGAGGCCCTCGCCAACGCCCTCTACAAGATCCCGAAGACCTGCGAGAAGATCGGCGAACGCCTCGCGATCTGCCCCGCGCAGTTCTCGACCGACATCGTCGACAAGCAGGTGCGCATGCTCGAGCAGGCCACCGAAGTCACCGCGAGCCTCGTGCGCAAGCTCCGCAAGCTGTCGAACGTCGAGGAGATCCAGGACGACTATGAGACCCTGCAGACGATCGAAGGCGACGCCGACCGCCTGATGGTGGGCCTCCTCCGCGATCTCTACCAGGGCAACGTCGACGCCAAGGAAGTCGTCGTCCTCAAGGACATCTACGAACTGCTCGAGCGCGCCATCGACCACTGCCGCGACGCCGGCAAGGTCGTGTTCCAGATCGCCCTCAAGTACGCCTAAGCCCGGCTCGCCCCCCTGGTCATGGATCCCTTCCTGCTGATGGTGCTGGTCATCGTGGTGGCCGTGGTGTTCGAATACATCAACGGCTTCCATGACGCCGCCAACGCCATCGCGACCGTCGTCTCGACCCGCGTCCTGACGCCCCGCCAGGCCATCATGCTCGCGGCCGCGACGAACCTCGTCGGGGCGTTCTGGGGCCCCGCGGTGGCGAAGACGATCTACTCCGGCTACATCAACGTCTCCGCCGAATTCCAGGTCGCGCAGCTGGCCATCGCCTGCGGCCTGATGGGCGGGATCGTCTGGAACCTGTTCACCTGGTGGTTCGGCATCCCCTCCAGCTCCTCGCACGCGCTGGTCGGCGGCCTCTGCGGCGGCGTCCTCGGCCAATCCCACCTCGAATGGGGTCGCCTGATCTGGTCCGACACGGTCGGGGGCAAGACGGTCGGGCTCTGGCCCAAGCTCATCAAGCCGATGATCATCTCGCCTTTCATCGGCTTCACCCTGGGCGTCATCTTCATGGCGCTGCTCACCATCGTGATCGTCCGCTTCGCGATGCGTCCGAGCAAGGTGCAGAAGACTTTCGGCAAGCTGCAGCTGGTCTCGGCCGGCATGATGGGCTTCTCCCACGGCTCCAACGACGCCCAGAAGACCGTCGGCATCATCACCTTCGCCCTCATCGTCGGCGTGGGAGCCGGCGCCTTCGACCCCGCCCATGCCCCGGCCTGGGCCCAGGTGATCAAGCCCGAGCTCAACGCCAAGGGCGTCGTCGACCACGCGCCCTACTGGGTGATCGTGCTCTGCGCCATCACCATGGCCGCCGGCACGGCCGCCGGGGGCTGGAAGATCATCCGCACGATGGGCCACAAGATGGTCAAACTGCAGCCCGTCCACGGTTTCGCCGCCGAGACCGCCGCGGCCATCACCATCCACGGGGCCTCCGAGATGGGCATCCCGCTTTCCACGACCCACGTCATTTCCACCTCGATCCTCGGCGTGGGCGCCACGAAGCGCTTCGACGCCGTGAAGTGGGGCTTGGTCGGCCGCATCGTCTGGGCCTG
>JBDLWC010000197.1:0-2501 GCA_039804485.1 Verrucomicrobiota bacterium | reverse complement strand
CCCTGGCCTTCAAAGGCGGCCCCAAGAACGCCAGGCCCGAAGTCTTCTGGAAGGAAGTCGTGCAGCGTTGTTTCGGGCCCGCGCTACCGTCCTCGAAGATCGACGCCGTCTATCAGGAGTGCTGGGAGGCGTTCGCCAGGCCCGAGGCTTGGCGACTGGCTCCCGGCGCGCCGCAGGCCATCGCGGCCATCCGTTTCCTGGGCGTGAAGGTCGGCGTCCTGTCCAATGCCGACGCGCGGATGCGGAAGGTCCTCGAGGGGCACGGGTTGCTGCGCCACCTCGACGGCGTGTTCCTCTCCGGCGAGACCGGCTTCGCCAAGCCCGACGCGAAGGCTTTCGGCCAGGCGGCGCGGGCCCTCGGCGGCGCGGTCAGCGGCTTGGTGCACTTCGGCGACGATCCTTTCGAAGACGGCGAAGGCGCGCGCGACGCGGGCGCGACGGGCGTCGTGGTCGGCGGGGCGCACGCTCCGGAGCGTTGCCTCCGCAATGAGAAGATCGCGGAAGCTCCGTACGCCGTGCGGGCGCTCCTGACCGAGGGGAAGCTCAAGGGGAAGTTCTCCCGCACGGTGCAGAACCTGCTGGCCAACCTGCGCGGCCTGCCTGAGGACCGGGGGCGTTCCAGCGACCGACCGATGAAGTCGATCGACGACGCCGTCCAGGATGCCTTCCGCAAGCTGCGTCTCGATAAACCGGTGCCGGAGACCGCCATCGTGGCCAGCTGGCATGAGCTCCTTCCGGCGAAGCTCGCCCGGCGTTCGGCGCCTTTGCGCGTCCTCGACGGCGGCCGACTCGTCGTCCAATGCGAGAACTCGGTGATCAAATCCGAAGTGCGCTTCCACGAGCGCGCCATGCTCGCCAAGATCCGCGCGCTGCCGGGCTGTCAGGAAGTCCGCTCCGTCACGTTCGTGAACGCCTGAGCGGGCGGTCAGGCCTCGCTCTTCGGCTCGAACGGACGCTGGAACACTTCCTTGAAATCGTAGACGTCCTTGAAGTCGTCGAGGTCGTCCTCGTCGGAACGCCCGAACAGGCCTGTCTCGATGATGTTGAAGACGACGTTCCCCACGTCGACGGACTTGCGCAGCCCCCAGTTGTGCAGGAGCGCGTAGGACATCGGGCCGTAGTTCTCGAGGACGTGCTGACGGAAGCCCTCTAGCAGCTGAGGTCCGCTGACATGACGGTTCACGACGCTCGTCCCCTTCTTGGGCTCGCCGTGGATGAGTTTCTGGGCGTGATCCAGTCCCAGCCGCACGACGTCGTAGGCCTGGGGCTGGTAACGCGGGTCTTTGACCCGGATGATGCGGACGGCTTCGTCGAAGTCCATGCTCAGAGTCGGGCGAGTTCGGTGAGCAGGCGCTCGTTCTGCGCCTCGGTCCCGATGGTGAAGCGGAGCCAGCCGGTCATGCCGTAACCCCGCAAGGGGCGCACGATCACGCCGGCTTTCTGCAACTTCGTGAAGGCTTCCTCGGCCTTGGGCACCTCTGCGGCGAGGAAGTTGGCCTTGCCCTCGATGAAGGCGAAACCGAGCCGGCGCAGGCCGGCGGAGAGCTGGAGGATGCCCGCGGCGTTCACCTCGCGCGTGCGGCGGACGAAGTCGTCGTCGTCGAGGGCGGCTTCCGCGGCGGCGAGCGCGGGCAGGTTCACGTTGAAGGGCTGGCGGACGCGGTTCAGCAGGCCGCAGACTTCCGGCGAGCCCATCAGGTAGCCGACCCGCAGTCCGGCGAGTCCGTAAGCCTTCGAGAAGGTGCGCGACAGGACGACCTTGCGTCCGGAAGCCATGAGCGGACGGAGGTCGGCCGAGGATTCGAGGTATTCCGCATAGGCCTCATCGAGGCAGAAGATCACGTCGTCGGGCAGGGAGGCGGCGAAAGCCAGGATCTCCGCCGGGTCGTCCGTGCCGCCGGTCGGGTTGTTGGGGCTGGCGAGGAAGACCAGCCGGGTCTTGGCGGTGACGGCGGCGCGCATGGCGCGCAGGTCGTGACGGTAGCCGGGCATGGGCACTTCCACCGGCGTCGCGCCGAAGAGCATCGTGGCCAGCTTGTAGACGATGAAGGCCTGGGATCCGAAGACGACTTCGTCGCCGGGGCGCAGGAACGCCTGCGCGAGGAGGATCATCACCTCGTTGGAACCGTTGCCGATGACGAAGTTACCGGGCTGAAGCGACCACTTCCTGGCCAGCTTCTCGCGGAGGAACGTGCAGCCGCCGTCAGGATAGAGATGGCAGGAGTCGAGCGCCTTGCGCGCGGCCGCCAAGCCGAGGGGCGAGGGCCCCAGCGGGTTTTCGTTCGACGCCAGCTTGATCACCTCGGCGGGATTGAGCCCGAATTCCCGGGCGACGACCTCGATGGGCCGGCCGGCCTCATAGATGGGCTGGCTGAGCACAGGACGATTGGCTAGGTCGGAGTAGGACGCCATGAAGGCATTACCAATGCGGGAGTTCGTGTCCTTGGCAAGCGTCCGGACCGCCTCCCCGCTTGCCAGCGACTGCGCCCATGGTTAAGCCC
>JBDLWC010000196.1:0-4008 GCA_039804485.1 Verrucomicrobiota bacterium | reverse complement strand
CGGAGTCAGGGAGGATGAGCGGGCCGGTCATCCCACCCCAAGACCGCAGAAATAAGAAAGGACAGCACATGGTGCTGTCCTTTCTTAGGCTGCCCTGCCCTGCGCAGCGGATGCCGATCAGGGCTTTTTGGTTCCGCGCTTGGGCTCTTTGGGCTGCTCGGGCTCGGGCTCCATCAGTTCAGGCACGCAGATGATGCGCGGGAAGCGGCGGTCGGTATCGGCGACGACGAACAGGAGGTCGCGGCGGCGGGCCTCCTTGGTCCAGCGGGCGCGAAGGAACGGCACCGTCTCGGATTCACCGGCTTCGGGCGCCAGATCGACCATGACCTGATAGCTGTCGCCCGACTTGCCGGACGGCACGACGGTGCCGCTACGGCGCGGGGCCACCGCGGCCTGCGATGAACCGTGCTTGGCGAAGATCGTGCGGTCGCTGAGGTTGAACCACATCACCGCGCCTTCCGGCACGGCCTTCTGGGAGAACTCCACCGGTAGCATCTGGAAGCCCAGCGGGCCGCTTTTGCCGTTGGGCAGCAGGACGACCAGGACGCTACCCAACGTCTCGGGGATATCGACGAAGGGCGCGTCGGACGGCAATGGGTTGTCGCGCGTGGGCGCCTGGGTCGCGGCGAAGACACGGACGGGGCCGGCCGGAAGGTCGAGACGGGAGGTCGAGACCGAAAGGCGCGGCAGGTCGATCTCTTTGGTGACCTTTCCAGCCACCAAGAAGACCTTTTCCGGGGCGTTTTCAGGCGCCTGCACGTAGACCAGGCGCAAAGCGCGCGGCGAAGAGGCTTCCGGTGCGGCGGCCAGTCCGGCCACGAGCACCAGTAAGCAGGAGAAATAGCGAATCATAGTTCCTTAGAATTGAGCCAGCGGAAGGACACCAGGCGCATGCGACGTCCCAGCGGGGCGTTGGCGCGGCGCGAGGCCGTCAGCGTGCCGTTGACGTCGCCGGCCGGGGCTTCGTGAGCGGGGACCGAGGCGTCGACATATTCCGGCAGACGCTGGTAGACCGCTTCGCACCAGACGCTGCCGGAGGCGCCGTTGAAGAGCGGTGAAGTGCCCATCGCGCGGACGATGAAGGTGTCGTCGCGGACCGTGATGACCGGGGCGAGACGCTCAAGCACGTCGGCCTGGCGCGGCCAGCCCGGGAGACCGAAGGTGGAGGAACCCTCGGCGGCCTTCGGGTGGCTGTAGTTGCCGGAAACACTGTTGACCCAGTCGCCCATCGGCAGCTTGGCCGTCAGGCCGCCGAAATCGGAGAGCTTGCTGGTCGTCTTGCCGATGGCCTGGGCGCGATCGGCGGGATTGGTGGCCCCTCCGGCCAATTCCAACGCCTTGAGCGCGGCGCCGATCGCGCCGGAGAGCGACGGATCGTCATTAGCCGTGACGGCGGTATTCGTGGGGAGGGCCAGCTGGCGGTTCACGAATTCCGAGAGCGACAGGAAAGGCCCGCGTAGCTTCACCTGCTTCACCATCTCGACGGCCAGACGATCGAGCTGGGCGTCGGTGAGGGACGCGAACCCGAGGGCCGCCCCCGAGTTGCCACCGGTCGAGACCGGGCCCTCATGGCTGACGGACATGCGCGGGAGAGGATTATTGACGCCCGCCGCAAGGGTGACCGACCCGTTGCCTGGTTTGACATAGGGCACCGAGGTCGAGCGAAGATTGCCCAGCATCGCGCGCCAGGCCGCGACCGAGGTGCTGTTCACGTTGAACTGTCCCGGCACGCGCAGGGAGGCGGCCACGCGCAGGTAGGCGACGGGTTGCAGCGGGGTCGACTGCCAGGCCGTGCCGGCCGTCACCGCCGGGTCGAACTGAGCGGCGTTGCTCGCCGGTTGGTAGCAGGTGTTCGGCAGCTGCGTCGTGCCGGCCGCGAAGGAGCTCCAGTTGGCCTGCAGGCTCGTCATCACCGCCGAATTCCAGGTGAACTCGTTACCCGTCGACGGACGGAGCGCGGCCCAGTCGGCCGGGCGCGGGGCCAGGGAGGAGACGAACCAGTCGTCGAAGAGGACGTGGTTGAGGCAGTAGCTGTCGTCGTACTGCAGGAAAGACTGCGGGATCATGTCGCGACTGACCGTGGCGCGCGTCTGGTCGATCCAGCGGCCCACCGCGTCATCGGGAGGCAGGATCGGGGAAGCGTCGGAGTTGCCGATCAGTCCGTAATGGAAAGGCGGCGCAGGATTGGTGGCGCGGATGTCGCAGTTCTGCAGGCTGGCGAGCGACTGCAACGGCTTGACCGGCAGTTCGGCCACCGCGGCGCGGCTGAGGCCGGTGGCGGCGTCCTGGCCCGTCAGGATATAACCCTGATTGGCTCCGTCCACCTGGGGCACCGTCGCCTCCTTGAAGTCCGTCAGCGGCAGGAAGTAGAGGTCATAGGGCGCGTTGATCACGTTGAGCGCGCCGCCGTACTGGACGCCGCCGTTCGCGGAGGAATAGAAGGCGCCGTTCTCGGCGCCGATCTGGCCGGCCACGCTGATCGTCGACGTGTTCGTCACGTCCGCGGAAGCATAGCGGTAGGCCGTCAGCACCTCGGCCGACTTCTGGCCGAGCTCCGTGTAGGTCGTGAAGGGAGAAGCCTGCAACACGCCCTTCGAGACCGTCTTGATGCCGGTACGGGAGGAGTACTGCGACACACCGTCGTTAGAAAGACGCAGTCCGAAGGCGAACGTCCCGAAAGCGCGAGGCTGGGCCGTATGGGATTCGACAGGCCAGGAAGCGGCGAGCGAGACCGGCTGATCCTCGCCGTAGAGCAGCTTGAAGTCGGCGGTCGTCGTGCCGACGAAGCTGAAACGGACCGGCGAGTAGCCGTAGTTGACCGGGTAATTGTCGTAGTAGATACCGTCGCGCTTGATCACCATCTCGCGGTCGATGTCCTTGCTCATCACGTAACGCAGCTTCGTGCCGGGCGGAAGGGTGCCGTGCAGCTGCATCTGGATCCCGGAGGTCCCGTCGGCGTCATATCCCGGCTCCAGGTTGCAGGTCTGGTCTCCGGAAGGCCCCAGCGGCAGCTTGATCAGCGTCTTGCGCGGCATCGCGTAGACGCGGGTCTGGCCCGGCTCGAGGGTGACGTCACCCGTGAAGTTAAGTCGCAGCCAGCTGAAATACTCCCCCACGCGCTTGTTCACCGTGAAAGCCGCCCCGTCCGTGCAGGTGATGTAGATCGGGAGCGTCTGCCATTTGCAGTTGATGCCGAAGGTCGGGACCGTCAGCCGGACATTGAACGGATTCCAGAGCGTGACGACCGGCTGGGCGATGAAGCCGGGCGAAGTGTTGGCCGGAGTGGCGCCATCAGACGTGCCGGCCGAGGCGAAGACGTACTGGATACGGGCGATGAGCGGATGACGGTGGACGCGCTCGTAGTAGTTATAGAGGGTGCCCGTGGATGCGTTGGCCGCCTGGGGCGGGAGCATCGTCGTCACGGCGTTCAGCTGCGGGTCCGTGTTCGTGACATACTTACGGTAGTGCAGGCAATGGTCGGTCAGGTAGGCCCAGCTGCGGACAGGCGGAAAGGAAGAAAGCTGGCCATAGCTCCCGAAGTTGGTGCCGCCATCGGAGGCCAGGCCGGCGTTAGAACCGCCGAGCGAACCATAATCAGCCCACCAATATGGAAGGGCCTTCCGCTTGCGGTTACCGATACCGGCGGGGAGCAGCGCATCAGGCAGAGGACGCTGGAAGAGCAGCTCATGGGCGGGATTCGCGCCGGAGACCGGGGGAACGCCGGCGGGCTTCAGGCGGAAGAGCGGCAGGCGCGCGGCGCGGGAGGAGTCGAGCGAGACCGCCATGTCCCAGGTCTCCGCGAACAGGGACAAGTCTTTGCGCAGACCGCCCGTGGCCGTATTGGTCAGCAGGCCCTCGGAGAAGAGGCTGACGTCGTGATAGAGCTTGGCCGCGTCGGTCGGGTAATTGATCGCCGCGAGATCAGGCGAACCGAAGGTCTTCGTGCGTTCGGACCACAGCAACGAGTTGGAACCGGCCGAGGGCGGGGTCACCGTCGGCGTCACCACG
>JBDLWC010000195.1:0-2852 GCA_039804485.1 Verrucomicrobiota bacterium | reverse complement strand
AGCCTTCGGGGTCAAGAACCTCATCGGCATGGCCGGTCGCAGCGCCTTCCTCTTCAAGGACGGCAAGTGCGTCTACGCCGACCACAAAGGCCACACCGGCGACCAGGCCCAGGTGATCCTGGCCTTCCTCGCCGGCGCGAAGAAGTAAGCCTTCCGGACGGTCCCAACAGAAAGGCCGCCTCCATCGAGGCGGCCTTTTTCGTGTCCTGACGGCAGGCTCAGTGGCCCTTGATCGGGAAGAGGTCGGTCACGCTGTTGTTGCCGTGGATGCGACGGATGGCGTCGGACAGCAACGGGGCGATCGAGAGGACCGTGATCGGCAGGTCCTTGGGCCAGTCGGCGGGGACGGAATTGGTCGTGATGACCTCGTCGATGACGCCGCGACGCAGGCGCTCGAAGGCGATGTCCTGGATCATGCAGTGCGAGACCACGGCGCGGACCGAGCGGGCGCCGTTCTTCTTCAGCAGTTCGGCGGCGGCCACGAGCGTGCCAGCGGTCTCCGTCATGTCGTCGACCAGGATGATGTCGCGGCCCTCGACCTCTCCGACCAGGCTGGTGGCCTGGACGGTGGTCGCGCTCGTCCGGCGCTTGGCCACGAAACCGTAAGGCAGGTTCAGCATGTCGGCCACGGCGGAAGCGTACTTCAGGCCGCCGACATCAGGCGAGAACACCGTGGCGTCCTTCAGCCAAGGCTTGTCCTTGATGTGCTTGTAGAAGACAGGCGAGGCGTAGAGATGGTCGACGGGGATGTCGAAGAAGCCTTGGATCTGCTGGGCGTGGAGATCGACCGTCAGCACGCGGTTGGCGCCGGCGGCGGTGAGCAGGTTGGCGACGAGCTTGGCCGTGATCGGGACGCGCGGCTTGTCTTTGCGATCCTGGCGGGCGTAGCCGAAGAAAGGGATCACGGCCGTGATGCGGGCGGCGGAGGCGCGGCGCATCGCGTCGATCATGATGAGCAGCTCCATGATGCGGTCGTTGGCCGGCGCGCAGGTGGGCTGGACGAGGTACACGTCGCACCCGCGGATGTTCTCGTTGATCTGCACGAACGTCTCGCCGTCGGGGAAACGGTTGACGGTCGCGGTGCCGAGCGGCACGCCGAGATGCTCGCAGATCTCCTTGGCCAGCGCCGGATTGGCGTTGCCGGTGAAAATCTTCATCTCTGGTGCGCTCATGTCGGTTAACGTCCAGCAGAGTCCGAGGAGGCGGCCAGCGAATCAACCTTTTTGAACAATTCAGGCAGGCGGCGGGACAGCACGACGAGGCGTCGCTCCAGCCCGAAGTCCGTGGCGGGAGTGCCGTTCATGAATCCGTCGGCGGGGACGTCCGTGAACAGCCCCGCCTGCGCCCCCAGCTTGACGCGGTCTCCGAGGGTCAGGTGCCCGGCAACGCCGGCCTGGCCGCCCAGGACGCAGTGGTCGCCCAAGGTGGTGCTGCCGGCGATGCCGACTTGCGCGGTGATCAGGCACTGCCGGCCGATGCGCACGTTGTGGGCGATCTGCACGAGGTTATCGATCTTGGTGCCGCGCCCCACCACGGTCTGGCTGAAGCGGGCGCGGTCGAGGGTGGAATTCGCCCCCACCTCGACATCGTCCTCCAAGACGACGTTCCCGATCTGGGGAATGCGCTGGATCGAGCCTTTGACCGGTTCGTAGCCGAAGCCGTCGGAGCCGATGACCGCTCCGGACTGGAGCCGGCAACGGGCCCCGAGGATGCAATAATCCCCGACCACGACGCCCGGCTTGAGCCAGCAATCCTGCCCGACGCTCGCGTGGGCGCCGACAAAGCAACGCGCCTCGAGCACCGCGCCCGAGCCGACCCGGGCGCCCTCGCCGACCACGCAGAGCGGACCGATGTGGGCGGAGGGATCGACCTGGGCGGAAGCCGCGACGACGGCGGAGGCATGGACACCGGCGGCCGGACGCGGCCACAGACGGGCCTCGAGCACCGAGCAAAGCAAGGCCAGCGCGTAGGAGGGATGCTCGACGCGGAGGAAGACCTGGCCCGACGCGGGACGGCCTTCGAAGTCGAGCGGCACCAGGATCGCGCCGGCCTTCGAGGCGGCCACCTGCGACGCATATTTGTTGTTACCGAGGAAGGACAGCTCGGCGGACGTGGCTTCGGCCAGTCCGGAGATCCCGGTGATGGGCGCGGAACGCTCACCCTCGACGGATCTGACCCCGGTCAAGGCGGCCAGTTCGGCGATGGTGAAGGAGAGCGGCATGGGTCCAAATGAAGCGCCCCTGACTGGCAGGGGCGCGGGAGAGGTTACTTGGCGGCAGGCTTGTCGCCGGCGGCGGGAGCGGCCGGAGCAGCCGTTGCGGCGGGGGCGGTCGTGACAGCCGGGGCGGCAGGCAGGCTGGCCTTATAAGCGTCGTTCAATTCCTTCAGGACGGCTTCGGTGATGTCGAGGGACGCGTCCACGTAGAAAGTCTGGCTCTTGCCGAGCACGACGGCGAGACCCTTGGCCTTGGCCACCTTCTCCGACTGGGCGCGGGCGTCGGCAAGGATCTGCTTGTTCATCTCGCCGACTCGCTGCTGGATGGCGCCGCGGGCTTCGTTGAGGAAGTTCTGCAGTTCGCCGCGCCGCTGGACGAAGACGGCGTTCTTCTGCTGAAGCTCGGCGTCGACGGCCTTCTTGCCGTTCTCGCTGAGCATCGGATCCTGGCCGCGCTTCTGGATAGCGACCATCTCGGTCTGCAGCTGCTCGACGACCTTGACGCGCTCGCCGACGGAAGCCTGGGCGGATTCCTCGGACTTGCGGATCTCGGCCTGCATATCGAGGGCCTTGGCGTACTTCTTGAACACCTCCTGCTCGTCGAGCACGCCTTGGCTGACGGGGGCGGCGAAGACGG
>JBDLWC010000194.1:0-16955 GCA_039804485.1 Verrucomicrobiota bacterium | reverse complement strand
CATAACGATGGGTGTAGTGGGCGGTCCCAGGATAGCCCGAGGCGGCGAGGCTGCGGGTGTTCGGAAAGTGCGCGCGCGCGCGCAGAGAGGGCGCGGCCGGGTTGGTCCAATCCAGCTCTTTGTAGAGGCGGTGGTAATTGCGGAGGGCGTCCCACGTCGGCCCGCGGGCGAGACCGCGGTTGCTGGAGCTCACGCTGGGTCCGAAAGGGGGGAAGGTGTAGATCGTGCTCAGGAGATGGTTCGCGCCGTCATACGGGACGTTCACCTTGTTATCGCCGAAGGCGATCGTGTTGGTCAGGCTCGTGCTGTAGGCGTTGAGCAGGTACGTCACGCCGGAGAGCGGCTGTCCGGCGGAGTCAAGCGGGGGGGCGCCCGCGGCGAATTCGGTCCGGTCCCATTCCGCGTCGGTCAGTTCGAAGGCGTTGGAAAGGTCGATCTTGAGGCCGCCGAACTGGGAATCGCAGTTGACGCCGCGCGACCAGAACGTCGTCTCGGTCTGGAGGCGCCTCACCACCGAAGGCGGAGAGGTCTCGTTCAGCCCGTCCCCGCTCGTCAGCAGGGAGAGGTCCTGGAAAGAACGCACGCGGCGGTCGAGGCCGCTCGCCGGCAAGGCTTCCAGGCCGGCGAGGATCTCGGCGCCTGAACGGGCGACGCCGCGCAGGGCTTCCTGCTTGGTCTGGGCGGTCGCGGTCGGCGCGTTGACGCGGGGATCGTTGAGGTCGAGGCGGGCTTTGACGCCCTCGTCGCCGATCCAGTAGGCGTACGTACCGTTCGCGCCGGTATCGGGGAGAGGGACGCGCGGGAGCTTGATGCGTCCGTCCGGCTTGCCCGGGACCGAGGTGGATCGATTCACCGGGCCGGAGGCGCTGGCGTCGCCGACGAGCGTCACGAGATCGGTCGGGCCGGGCGTGTAGCTGTTGTCCCAGGGCGCAAGGGCCAGGCCGTCGTAGTTGCTGACGTTGCCGAGGTTGACGCCGAAGAGCGAAGACGACTGCGCTCCGGGGGTCCGGTCGTGGCGGCCGCTCACCAGCCAGGACGGAGGCTGAAGCGGACGGTCGCTCCGCCAGACGCCGGTCCAGAGCGGATTCCGGATCGTGCTCCAGGTCCAGCCCGGCTGTAGCTTATCAGCCGTGATGTCGGCGCGGGCGGTCATGCGACGGTCCGGTCCGGCTTCCTGCTGAAGGTGGGCGACGGCGAGGCGCAGGGAGCAGACGCCGTTCATGCGCGCCCGCGTGGCGAGGTGGTTCTGCATCGCGAGCCGGGATTCGATGGCGATGAACGAGGCCGAAAGCAGGACCGTGAGGGTCAGCATGGCCAGGATGATGAGGGTCAGCACGAGGCTGAAACCGGGGCGATTTTTCACAGGGGTTTCGTGCGGGGAAAGCACGCGTTGATAATGTCCGTCCACCGCCTGCGGGGCAAGCGCTTTAAGGCGTTCCGGGCCGGCGCGGCCGGAGGCCGCCCCTATCGGCTTGCCTGCCCGCCGGCCCGGGGGTTTATTTTTCTTCCACCCCATGATCCTTCGCCTGCTTCTGCTCGGCCTGCTGGCCGTATCCGCCTTGTCCGCCGCCGAGACTCCGAAGCGGAAAGTGCTCTTTTTCACGAAGTCCTCGGGGTACGAGCATGACGTCATCTCCTACCGTAAGGGGCAGCCCAGCTTCGCCGAGAAGCAGCTGCTGCTGCTGGGCGCCGCGAACGGCATGGAATTCGTCTTTTCCAAGGACGGCTCGAAGTTCTCCCCGGAGTATCTCGCCCAGTTCGACACGGTGATGTTCTACACCACCGGCGATCTCTGTTCCGCGGGCACCGACAAGCAGCCGCCGATGACGATGGCGGGCAAGCAGGCCCTGTTCGAATTCGTCCGCGCCGGGAAGGGCTTCGTGGGCACGCATTCCGCGGCCGACACCTTCCATACCGACAACGAGGCCCTCAAGGGTCCGGAGCGTTTCAAGAACCACGGCGACCAGGCCGACCCTTATGTCTGCTTCCTCGGCGCCGAGTTCATCCGCCACGGCAAGCAGCAGGCCGGCGTGAACAAGGTGATCGACAAGACCTTCCCGGGTTTCGAGAAGGTCGGCGACTCCTTCTCCTTCGTCGAGGAGTGGTACACGCTCAAGGACTTCCGTCCCGAGATCCACGTGCTCACCACCTTCAACGAGCCGGCGCTCCAGGGCGACGACTACAAGCGTCCGCCTTATCCGAACTGCTGGGCGAAAGCCGAAGGCAAGGGCCGGGTGTTCTATACCGCGATGGGCCATCGCGACGACGTCTGGACCAACGCCACGTTCCAGCAGATCCTCGTCGGCGCGCTGAAGTGGGCCAACGGAGACGTCCAGGCGCCGGACCTGTCCCCGAATCTCCTCAAGGTCGCCCCGGGGGCCATGACCAACCAGCCCTACATCCCGTCGCCCGCCCCCAAGGCCAAGGCCGCGGTGAAGAAGCAGTAAGCTGCGGGCAGGGCGGGGCGGCTGAGCCGCCCATGCCGGTCTCGGCTCAGATCCCACCTTCCGCCGATGTGCCCCCGCGCCGCCGAAGCGACCAGGCTCAGTGAGCTGACCGCGCACCAGAAGAAGTCCGGTCTCGCCGCGTGGCTCGGCTGGTTCTTCGACGGGCTCGACCTGCACCTTTATACGCTGGTCGCGACGGTGTTCGTCGCCGAACTCCTGCTGGTCCCGGAGGCCGATCCGGACGTCGGCCGCTATGGTTCCTACATCCAGGCGGCCTTCCTGCTCGGATGGGCGCTCGGCGGCGCGTGCTTCGGTCTGATCGGCGACCGGCTGGGCCGGAGCCGGACGTTGGTCCTGACCATCCTCACCTACGCGCTGTTCACGGGGCTGTCGTTCTTCGCGCAGACCTGGTGGCAGCTGATGATCTTCCGTTTTCTCGCCGCGCTCGGCATCGGCGGCGAATGGGCGGTCGGCGCCTCGCTGCTCGCGGAGACCTGGCCGAAGAAGTGGCGTCCGTGGATCGCCGCGGTGCTGCAATGCGCCGTCAACCTCGGCATCCTCGCCGCCATCGGCGGCGTGTATCTGCTTCGGCTGCTTCCCGGCTACGAGCCGCGCTGGGTCTTCCTCATCGGCGTGTTGCCGGCGTTCGTGACGCTTTGGATCCGCAAGGAAGTGCCGGAGACCGCGGAGTGGTCGGCGGAGAAGGACCGGCAGGCGGCCCCGTCGTCGGCGGGCTTGTTCGGTCCGGGCATCCGGCGCACGACCCTGATCGCCTCGCTGCTCTGCGCGATCTCGCTCACCGGCCATTGGTGCTTCATGTTCTGGCAGCAGGCTTTCATCCGTTCCCATCCCGAGGTGACGGCCCGCTCGCTCGACAAGGCTTCGGTCGTGGCGACCGCGCTGTTCTGCGTGATCGCCGCCTCGGTCGCCGGTAACTTCGCCTCCGGCTGGGCGGCGCACCGCTTCGGCTATCGCCGGGCCCTGGCGGCCTTCTTCGGCGCGTACTTCATCCTGATGGGCGCGACCTTCGCCTGCTCCTGGAGCCTCGGCGCGACTTATGCCCTCTACGCCGGCGTGGGCTTCTGCCAGGGCGTCTTCGGTCTCTTCACCATGGCCTTGCCCCCGCTGTTCCCGACGCTGCTCCGGACGACCGGCGCGGGGTTCAGTTATAACATCGGACGCGTCTTCGCCGCCGCGGGCACGGTGTTTTTCGGCATCTTCGCCAAGCCTTCGGACTTCAGCGCGGTGCTGCTTTACGCGTCGTTCCTGTTCCTGCCGGCGGCCGTCCTCGCGTGCTGGCTGCCCCTCGAAGAGGTCAGCGCTTGAGTCCGCCTAGCCCGGCGATGGCCTGGAATTCCGCCGCGGTGACGGGCGTGACGGAGAGCCGGTTGCCGGGGCGCAGGATCAGCATCTCCTTGAGCGCCGCGCAGGCGCGGAGGTCGGGCAGGCTGACCAGACGTCGGAAGGCTTGGTGGAACGAGACTTCGAGACAGCTCCAGCGCGGGTCGTCCCGCGTCGACTTGGCGTCGTAGTAGTCGGACTTGGGGTCGAACTGGGTGGGGTCCGCGAACGTTTCCTTCGTGACCTTGGCGACGCCGACGATGCCGGGTTCCTCGCAGTTGGAATGGTAGAACAGCACCAGGTCGCCGACCTTCGCCGCGCGCATGAAATTACGGGCCTGATAATTGCGCACGCCGGTCCAGGGTTCCTTGCCCCTGCGCTCGAGTTCCTGGAAGGAGAACTCGTCGGGTTCGGACTTCATCAGCCAGTAATGCATGCCGACAACGTGCAGGGCAGGGCGGCGTTTTCAAGGCAGGGCTGTGGTCTTGCCCTTTCCGCGCCGGCCCGCCTAATCACGCCGTGCGCCTGCTGGATTCCCACTGTCACCCGGAATACGCCCTCAAAGCGGGCCGTCTCGACGCGTGGGTGGCGGAGTGCCGCGCCGCCGGGGTGGAGGGCGTCGTCGCCATCGGGACCGACCTCAAAGACTGGTCGGAGTACCGCGATCTCGCCACGTCGCAGGGAGGCTTCTTTCGCCACACGGTGGGCCTGCATCCCTGCCACGTCGAAGAGGGCTGGGAAGACATCGTGGCCGCGATCTCCCCTTATTTCGCGGACCGCGTGCCGCCGGCCGCGCTCGGCGAGATCGGCCTCGATTATTTCCGGCTCCCGGCCGATCCCGCCGAGGCCGAGCGCCTCAAGGTCTGGCAGCAGGAGGCCTTCCGTCGGCAGCTCATGCTGGCTTATCAGTTCGGCTGCCCGGTGGTCATCCATTCCCGCCATGCCTTCGATGACTGCGTCCGCCTGATCGACGCCAGCGGCGTCGACTGGCGCAAGGTCGTCTTCCACTGCTTCGTCGAGGGGCCCGAGCAGGTCCGTCAGCTCAATCTGCGCGGCGGGCGCGCGTCGTTCACGGGCATCATCACGTATCCTAAGTCCGAGGAGATCCGGCAGGCGCTCAAAGCGCAGGGACTCGCCCGGCTGATGCTGGAGACCGATGCGCCTTACCTCGCGCCGCAGTCGTTGCGGGGCAAGGAGAACACGCCGGCTTATCTGCCGGAGATCTGCGCGAAGGCCGCCGAGCTGCTGGGGCTGCCGGCCGACGAGGTCGCCGAGGTCGCGACGCGCAACGCCCGGGATTTCTTCGGGTTCGCGGCGGACTGACACCACATTGTCACGGGGCCGACCCCCGGTGTTCGCACATCCGTGGCATCATCGCCATGGATGTCACCTCCGCGCCCTCTCAGCAACACCGACGAACTCAAGGCCGACCTCGGCCCGCTGGCCTGGGCTGAGCCGGTCCTCGACCGTTTCTTCAAGGTGCGGGCTTTCGACGCCTTCTTGGAGCGCATCCATGCCGCCGGCCGGCCGGATTTCTTCACCTCGGCGATGGAGCAGGCGGGCCTGAGCAACGTCTGGAGCGAGCAGTGTCTGGCCCGCATCCCCCGCACGGGTCCGCTGGTCGTCGTCGCGAATCATCCGCACGGCCTGGCCGACGGGCTGGTGTCGATGGATTTCCTGCTGCGCGCCCGACCGGACACCTTGGTGGTCGGGAACCGCTGGCTGGCCCGCATTCCGGGGATCCGTCCGTGGCTCATCGAGGTCAATCCCTTCAGCCCCGAGTCTTCCGACCCGGGCAATATCGCCGGCACGCGTCGCATCCTGGCCCACCTCCGTGCGGGCGGATGCATCCTGACGTTCCCGGCCGGCGAAGTCTCGAGCCTGCGTCTCCGGTCGCGCCGGGTCGACGATCCGGTCTGGTCGCCGCAGGTGGTGCGGATGGCCCGCAAGGTCGGCGCGTCGCTGTTGCCTTTGCGGATCGAAGGCCGCAATTCCGGGCTCTTCCAGTCCCTCGGACTGGCGCATCCCCGCCTGCGGACCATGCTTCTCCTGCGTGAGTTCCTTTACCATCGGGGCAAGGTGATCCGTCTCCGTACCGCCAATCCGGTGACCCCGGCCCAGTTGGCGGATCATCCGGACGATGAGGAGGCCACCAGCTTCCTTCGGCTGCGATGCGAGCTGCTGGCCAGCCGTGACGCGCAGGGCAAGGCGCCGGCCGCCCGGCTGGCGGCCCCGCAGGCGCCGATCATCCCCCCGGTGAATCCTTCCTTGCTGCGCGCGGAACTGCAGAGCCTGCCGCCCGAGGACCTCCTCCTGACCAGCGGCGATTTCAAGGTCTATCGGTTCCTGGGCAAGGATCTGCCGCACACCTTGCGCGAGGTCGGCCGTCTGCGCGAGACCACCTTCCGCTCCGTCTCCGAAGGCACCGGCCTGGACTGCGACCTCGACGCTTTTGACGCCTGGTATGACCAGATCGTGCTCTGGGACGACCGGGCCTCCGTGATCGTCGGCGGCTACCGGCTCGGGCCGACCGACCGCATCCTGCCGTTGCAGGGCAAGCACGGCCTGTACACCTCGACGCTCTTCGAATTCAAAGGGGACTTCTTCCGTCGGATGGATCCCGCGCTGGAGATGGGGCGTTCGTTCATCCGTCAGGAATACCAGCGTAAGCCGACCAGCCTGCCGCTGCTGTGGCGGGGCATCGGGCGCTATGTCGTGCGCTTCCCCAGATACCACCTCTTGTTCGGACCGGTGAGCATCAATCCGGAATACGGCCAGGCCTCGAAGGAACTCATCCTTTCCTACCTGCGGCATAACCGTTCGGCCGACGATCTCCTGCCTCTGGTCCGCGCCAAGAACCCGCCGCGCTCGATGAGCCTGCGCGACGCCGACCTCGACGTCCTCCAACGGTGCGCCTTCGACCTCGAGCATGTCTCCAGCCTGGTCAGCGACCTCGAGCCGGACGCCAAGGCCGTGCCGGTGCTGCTGAAGCATTACCTCAAGCTCAACGGCCGCCTCATCGCGTTCAACGTGGACGAAGGCTTCGGGGGCTGCCTCGACGGCCTCATCGTGGTGGACCTCACGCAGACGGACCCCAAGCTGCTCGCCGCCTACATGGGCGAGGAGGGCGCCCGGCAGTTCCTGGAATACCACGACTTCGACCGACCGAAGGCGCGGGCATGAAAAAGGGCGGGCCGCCTGGCCCGCCCCTGCGTGTCCACGACGTGACTCTCAGGCCTTGGCCAGGGCCTGCTCGAGGTCGGCGAGGATATCCTCGATGTCCTCGATGCCCACGGAGAGGCGGACGTAGTCGTCGGTGACCCCGGCGCTGTCGCGCTCCGCGGCGGTGAGCTGCGAGTGGGTCGTCGAGGCCGGATGGATCGCCAGCGAGCGGGCGTCGCCGATGTTGGCGACGTGGCTGTGGAGCGCCAGGGAGTCGATGAACTTGCGGCCGCCGTCGAGGCCCGACTTCAGGCCGAAGCCGACCAGCGCGCCGTAGCCGTTGGTCAGGTACTTCTGGGCGAGGTCGTGGTACTTCGAGGACTTCAGGCCCGGGTAGTTGGTCCACTTCACCTTCGGGTGCGCCTCGAGGAACTGCGCGACCTTCATCGCGTTGGCGCAGTGGCGCTCCATGCGCAGGTGCAGGGTTTCCAGACCTTGCAGCAGCAGGAAGGCGTTGAAGGGCGAGAGGCAGCTGCCGACGTCGCGCAGGAACTGCAGGCGCATCTTCATGACGAACGCGATGTTCGCGCCGCCGGCCGGAGGGAAGGCCTTGAAGGCCTCCCAGTGGGGCAGGCCGTGGTAGGACATGTCAGGCTCGGTGAAACCGGGGAACCGTCCGTTGCCCCAGTCGAAGTTGCCGCCGTCGACGACGATCCCGCCGATGGAGGTGCCGTGGCCCCCGATGTGCTTCGTGGCCGAGTGCACGACGATGTTGGCGCCATGTTCGAACGGCCGGTTCAGGTAGGGCGAGAGGGCCGTGTTGTCGATGATGAGCGGGATGCCGGCTTCCTTGGCGATCCGGCCGACCTCGGCGAAGGGGAAGATGTTGAGCCGGGGGTTGCCGAGGCCTTCGCCGTAGAAGGCCTTGGTGTTCTTCTTCACGGCCTTGCGGAAGTTCTCGGGATCGTCGCCGTCGACGAAGGAGACCTCGATGCCGAGTTTCGGCAGGGTGTAGTGGAACAGGTTGTAGGTGCCGCCGTAGAGCTGGGAGACCGAGACCACATGGTCGCCCGCGCCGGCGAGGTTGAGGATCGCCGCGGTGATCGCGGCCTGGCCGGAGGAGTGGGCCAGCGCGGCCGAGCCGCCTTCGAGGGCGGCCACGCGCTGCTCGAGGACGTCCGTCGTCGGTTTCATGATGCGCGTGTAGATGTTGCCGAGTTCCTTCAGGCCGAAGAGGTTGGCGGCGTGCTCGGAGTCGCGGAACTGGTAGCTCGTGGTCTGATAGATCGGGACCGCGCGCGATCCGGTGGTCGGGTCGGGCTTCTGGCCGGCGTGGAGGGATTGGGTGCCTAGTCTCATGGGTGCGGGGGTTCCTTCTCTTTATCTTCTCCGCGTAGCCTCGAAACAAGCCGTAACCGCGGCCGGGCCGGCGCCGCCCCTTGTCCGGCGGAGCAATTCCGTCTCGCCCAGACGGCCTCGGGTTCGCTAACTCGCCAGCCTATGCCCGTGTTCCTGCATGACACCATGTCCCGCGAGAAGCGTCCGTTGCTCCCGAGGCCCGGACGCGACGTATACGGCATGTACTGCTGCGGACCGACGGTCTACGGGCCGGCCCACATCGGCAATTTCCGGACGTTCGCCGTCCAGGACGTCCTCCGCCGCACCTTGGAGGTCGCGGGGCTGAAGGTGAAGCATGTCCGCAACATCACGGACGTCGACGACAAGACCATCCGGGGCGCGCAGGCCGCCGGCCAGAAGCTCGGGGATTTCACCCGCAGGTGGGCCGATAAGTTCCATGCGGACTGCCTGGCCCTGGGCCTGCTGCCCCCGCATGTCGAGCCCAGCGCGGTCGAGCATATCCCCCAGCAGGTGGCGATGATCAAGGCCCTCGTCGACCGCGGCCATGCGTACGTCGCCAAGGACGGCTCCGTCTATTTCAAGGTCTGCACCTGCGCCGACTACGGCAAGCTGAACCACATCGATTTCTCGAAGCTCGAGACGCAGTCCGAGAACTCCGCCGGCGAGGCCAACGACGCCGACGAATACGAACGCGAATCGGCTTCCGACTTCGCGCTCTGGAAGGCCCGCAAGCCCGAGGACGGCGCGAATTTCTGGCCCTCGCCCTGGGGCGAAGGCCGTCCCGGCTGGCACATCGAGTGCTCCGCGATGTCGCTCGCGCACCTCGGCGCCACCTTCGACCTGCACGGCGGCGGCATCGACCTCTGCTTCCCGCACCACGAGAACGAGATCGCCCAGTCCGAATGCGCCACCGGGGTGAAGGGCTTCGCCGCGCACTGGTTCCATAGCGCCCACCTGATGGTCGAGGGCGAGAAGATGTCCAAGAGCAAGGGCAACCTCTACACTCTCGACGAGCTCGTCGCCAAGGGGTTCAGCCCCATGGAAGTCCGCTACACGCTGATCTCCGGCCACTACCGCAGTTCCCTCAACTTCACGATGAAGGGCGTCGAGGATTCCCGTTCCGCCCTCGCCAAGCTCGAGCGCGGCGCCGACCGCCTGCTTGCCGCCGCCGGCTTCACGCGGGCCGAATTCGCCGCCCCTTCCGCCCAGGAGACGCAGACCTCCTGGGGTCGCTTCGCCAAGGCCTGGGAGGTCCTGCAGGACGACCTGAACATCCCGGGCTGCCTGGGGCAGGTCTTCACCGTGCTCGCCGAGAAGGACGAGCCTTCGGCCGAGCAGGCCCGCCAGGATGTCTGCGGTCTGGCCAAGCTCCTTTTCGCGCTCGGACTCCAGCTCTACGCTCCCAAGGCCGAGGTCGCGCTCCCGCCCGAAGTCGCCGAACTCGGCGCCCGGCGCTGGGCCGCGAAGCAGTCCAAGGATTTCGCCGCCGCCGACCAGCTGCGCAAGGAGCTCACCGCCCTCGGCTGGACGATGCTGGACCGCAAGGACGGGTACGACTTGAAGAAGGCTTGAGCCGGGCGGCGGTTGACTCGGCGGGCCGCCGAAGCCAGGTTGACGTATGTCTTCTTCTTCGGCGCCACAACGTCTGGCCTTCCTGCTCCTCGGCGCATCCCTCGCCTTGGGTTTCATCGTCGCCGCGGACAAGCTTTCCAAGGCCATCGCCCAGGTGCGCAGCGCCCGGCCGGAGGTGACCGTCAAGGGGGTCGCCACGCAGGACCTCCGCGCGGACGAAGGCGAACTGGCGGGCTTGCTGAGCTGGCGCGGCACGGATCTGGCGGCCGGGCGCGCGGCGCTGGAGGCGCAGCGCGCGGCGTTCCGACGCCTGCTCGTCCAGGCCGGTTTCACCGAAGCGGAGATCGAGACCCGCCCGGTCGCCGTCACGCGTCTCGAACCGGCCCGTCCGAACGCCACGCACGTCGATTACAGCAAGTCTGCCCGCGGCTCCGTGCCGGACTACTTCATCAGCAGCGGCTTCCTCCTTCGCTCCGCCAAGGTGGACGCCGTCGCCAGGCTGACCCAGCAGGAGATCGCCTTGGGTCAGGACGTGGAGCTCGACCGCCACAACCCCGTCTTCCGGGTCCTGAAGTTCGACGACTCCAAGAAGGAACTCCTCGAGTCGGCGGCCAAGGACGCCCGCCGCCGGGCCGACGTGCTCGTGGCCGGCTCGGGCAGCAAGGTCGGCACGCTCATCGACGCCTCCCAGGGGGTCTTCCAGATCAGCGCGAAGGGGAGGGTGAACGAGTCGGATTACGGCTCGGTGGATGTCTCTTCCGTCGACAAGACCATGCGCCTCGTGGTCACGATGCGGTTCGAGCTGGTCAAGGAGTAGTCCCGGGCGGCCCGCCGGTCGCCTCCGTCCTTGCCCTCGGCCCCGGGAGTCCCTAGCGAGAAGGCGACCTTTCCGCCATGTCCTCCCGCCCGCAGATGTCTCCCCTCGAGGAGATCCGTCACTCCGCCGCCCATATGCTCGGCGCGGCCGTGCTCCGCCTGTTCCCTCAGGCCCAGCTCGACATCGGGCCGCCCACGGACAACGGGTTCTATTACGACTTCGACCTCGACCACGCCTTCACCGCCGAAGACCTCGTCAAGATCGAGGAGGAGATGCGCCGCATCTCCAAGGAGAACCAGAAGTTCGAACGTTTCGAGTGCACCCGCGAGGAGGCCGAAAAGCTGATCCGCGAGCGCGGGCAGACCGCCTACAAGCTCGGTCGTCTGGGCGACATCCCCGCCGGTGAGACCATCTCCTTCTACAAGAACGGCGAGTTCGCCGATCTCTGCGCCGGCACCCACGTCCGCTATTCCTCCCAGGTCAAGGCCTTCAAGCTCCTGCACATCGCGGGCGCTTACCATCGCGGCGACGAGAAGAACAAGCAGCTGCAGCGCATCTACGGCACCGCCTATGCCTCCAAGGACGAGCTGGAGCAGGCCATGGCCCGGGCGGAAGAGGCCAAGAAGCGCGACCATCGCAAGCTCGGCAAGGAGCTGAAGCTGTTCCACATCGACGAGAAGGTGGGGCAGGGCCTCGTCCTCTGGACGCCCAACGGCGCCATCGTCCGGCAGGAGCTGCAGAACTTCATCTCCGAGCGGCTTTTCCAGACGGGTTACAAGCAGGTCTTCACGCCGCACATCGGCAACCTCGACCTTTACCGGACCTCGGGACACTTCCCTTACTACCAGGACGCGCAGTTCCCGCCGATCGTGGAGCGCGAGGGGCTGGAGATGCTGGCCAAGGAAGGCTGCGGTTGCGGCGAGCTCACCAACCGCCTGGCCGACGGCACCGTGCAGGGCTTCCTGCTGAAGCCGATGAACTGCCCGCACCACATCCGCATCTACGCTTCGCAGCCGCATTCTTACCGCGACCTCCCGGTGCGCCTCGCCGAATTCGGCACGGTCTACCGCTGGGAGCAGTCCGGCGAGCTCAACGGCATGACGCGCGTCCGCGGTTTCACGCAGGACGACGCCCACCTTTTCTGCACCGAAGACCAGGTCCTGCCCGAGGTCCTGGGCTGCCTCGAACTCGTCAAGGTCGTGCTCAAGACCCTCGGCCTGAACGATTATCGCGTCCGCGTCGGCCTGCGTAATCCGGACTCCGCGAAGTACACCGGCACGGCCGAGAACTGGGACAAGGCGGAAGCCGCCTGCCGCGCCGCCGCGGCCACCCTCGGCGTCGCCTTCTCCGAGGAGCCCGGCGAGGCCGCGTTCTACGGACCCAAGATCGACTTCGTGGTCCGCGACGTCATCGGCCGCGAATGGCAGCTCGGCACGGTGCAGGTCGACTTCAATCTCCCCGAGCGTTTCGACCTCACCTACAACGGCGCCGACAACAAGCCGCACCGTCCGGTGATGATCCACCGCGCGCCGTTCGGTTCGATGGAACGCTTCGTCGGCATCCTCATCGAGCATTTCGCCGGCGACTTCCCGACCTGGCTCTCGCCCGAGCAGGTGCGCCTGATCCCGCTCAACGACGACCTCAACGCCGACTGCGAGGCCATGGCCGAGGTCCTCAAGGCCGCCAAGATCCGCTGCAGCGTCGACGGTTCTTCCGATAAGCTCGGCGCCAAGATCCGTCGGGCCGAGATGTCCAAGGTGCCCCACATGCTGGTCGTGGGAGCCAAGGAAAAGGAAGCCGGCTTGGTCAATGTCCGCTCCCGCGCCGACAAGTCCTTCGAAGGCAATCGCACCCTGGCCGAATTCGTGGCCTTGGTCTCCGCCGAGGTCGCCGAACGCCGCCTGAAGGCCCATGTCCCCGTGAATTCGGCCGCCCCGGCGGCGCCGACCGCCTGAAAACGGGCCTTTTCCAAGGTCGGGCGGGAAAAGTTTTGCCCGGTACGCGTTTTGGCACCCATCATCAGCCATGAGTTCTCCCCATTCCACCTCGCGTCGCGACTTCCTGCGGGTCGCCGGCCTCGGCGGGGTGGTCTTCGGGGCCGCGTCGGCTTCCGCTCTCGAGGCGACGCCGCGCGAGGCTGGGGATAACGCCGCCTCCGCCCAGGCCAAGAACGTCATCTTCATGGTGGCGGACGGCATGAACATCTCGGCTCTCTCGCTCACGCATACCTACCTGCGGCGCGTGCGGGAGCAGACCAGCCGGTGGATGGGCATGTATCGGGAGCTGCCGGTCGTCCGCAGCCTCTGCGAGACCGAGTCCGCCAGCAGCCTGGTCACGGATTCGGCCGCCGCGGCCTCGTGCTGGGGCATCGGCGAGCGCGTCGCCAACGGCAGCATCAACGTCACCGTCGACGGCCGCCGGCCCGAGACCTTGTTGCGCAAGATGAAGGCCGCCCGGAAGCGCACCGGCCTCGTCACCACCGCCACCGCCACCCACGCCACGCCGGCGGGCTTCGTCGCCACCGTCTCGGCTCGTTCCAAGCAGGGCCTCATCGCCCCGCAATACCTGACCTACGGCGTCGACGTCATCCTCGGCGGCGGGACGCAATATTTCGACGAAGAGCTCCTGGAAGACTACCAGAAGGCGGGCTACGTCTTCGCGGGCGACCGGACGGCCTTGCTGGCCTATGACGGCGCGAAGCCGCTGCTGGGTCTGTTCGACAAGAGCTATCTTCCTTTCGAGATCGACCGCCTCCACGACCCCGTCCTGGCCGCGCGCATCCCGACGTTGTCCGAGATGACGACCGCGGCGCTGCGCAACCTGGACAATTCGCCGCACGGTTTCTTCCTGCTGGTCGAAGGCGCGCGCGTCGATCACGCCGCCCATGGCAACGACCCGGCCGCGACGATCCAGGAGCAGGTGGCCTTCGACGACGCCTTGGGGGTCGCGCTGGCCTACGTCGAACGTCACCCGGAGACCTTGCTGATCGTCACCACCGACCATGGCACGGGCGGATTGCAGCTCAACGGCCTGGGTTCCGAAGACTTCCTGGGGACGCTGCCCGTCTACGCCGAAAGCACGCCCGCGTTCATGCGCACCACCCGTTTCACCATGTCCCTCGAGCTCATGGGCAAGCAGGGCAAGGCGATCGGCGTCAAGAACTTCGCCGATTTCGTCGCCCAGAAGACCAAGCTGGAGTTCAAGACGGCCGACAGGTTGCTCATCAAGGACCTCAAGACGCTGCTGCCGATCCTGCCGAAGTACACCGGTATCGGCTGGACGGGGAATAACCATACCAGCGAACTCGTGGAGTTCAGCGCCTATGGCCCGGGCTCCGCGCTGTTTCCTCCGTTCCTGCGCAACGACGAGGTCCACGCGCTTCTGCTCAAGGCGACGGGCGTCGCCTGAGCCCTGGAAAGCAGGCATGAAAAAGGGCGTCCTGACGGACGCCCTTTTGTCTGGGAGGCGAAGCCTCGTTCAGAGCTTCTGGTATTTGACGCCGCAACCGTAGGCCTTGGTGCTGGTCACTTCCGGGGCCTTGCCTTCTTTCACGGCCTTGACGGCGGCGAGGACGTAGTTGGTGGCCTTCTCGATGTCAGCGGCCTTGGTCGAAGGAATGCTGTCGATGGCGCCTTTGTAGGCGAGGACGCCCTTGCCATCGATGACGAAGCAGTGAGGGGTGACCTTGGCGTCGTAGGCGCGGCCGATGCTCTGGTCGGCGTCCTGGACGACGGTGCCGGGGTAATAGGTGGCGGCTTCGAGCTTATGCGCGCCGGTGTTGATCACCAGCCAGACGCCGCCGGCGGCGAGGACTTCCTTCTGGAATTCCTGCATCTTGCCGCCGTTGTAGAACTTCTTCACGTAGGGGCAGCCGGGGTTGTACCACTCGAGGACGACGGTCTTGCCCTTGAAGTCGGCGAGGCTGACGGTCTTGCCGTCGAGGGTCGTGCCGGTGAAGGCGGGGGCCGGCTGGCCGATTTCGGGAGCTGCGAAGGCCGCGAGGGAAGCGAGGCAGGCGAGGAGGGAGGTGAGGATACGCATGGGGTGAGGATTTCTTTGTAGAGGTCGGTTCATGGATTTCAACCCCTTCGGGGTGGGGAAGTTGAGGGAAAGCCGGTTTCCGGTGCTTTTTCGACGAAATCGACTCATGGGTTGCCAAAAAGAGGGAAAAGCCCGACTTTGGGGCTAACTTATGGCTGACGCTCGTTCCATCGCTTTGGTCTGCGCCAATGAGGCCTCTCTCTGGTCCGAGCTTCGCTCGCGGGCGACCCTCGTGGCCAAAGCCGAACCGGCCCTGGCGCCGATGCTGAACCGATACGTCTTGGACCGGGAGGACTTCGGCGCGGGGATCATCCAGCGTCTGGCCGAGCGCATCACGCCGACCGGTCAGGACCTGCCCGTCGTCCTCCGCGTGCTCGGCGAGGCCGTCTCCTCCGACCGCGAGGTCCTGGCCCAGATGCGCGCCGACATCCGCGCGACGCTGGAGCGCGACCCGGCCACCGAGCATGCCCTCATTCCTTTCCTTTGGTTCAAAGGCTTCCACGCCATCTCCCTCCACCGCCTGGCGCACACGCTCTGGAAGATAGGCCGCAAGGAATTGGCGACGCACCTGCAGTCCCTCGTCTCCGAGCATCTCGCGGTGGACATCCATCCGGCGGCCCGTTTCGGCGTGGGCATCCTGCTGGACCACGCCACCGGCTTCGTCGCCGGCGAGACCAGCGTCGTGGCCGACAATGTCTCCTTCCTCCACGAGGTCACCTTGGGCGGCACGGGCAAGGCCCGCGGCGACCGCCACCCCAAGATCCGCTCCGGCGTGCTCATCGGCGCCGGCGCCAAGATCCTCGGCAACATCACCATCGGCGAGGGCGCCAAGATCGGCGCGGGTTCCGTGGTGCTGAAGGACGTCGCGCCGCACACCAGCGTGGCCGGCGTGCCCGCCGTGGTCATCGGGCAGACCTCGGTCGACGCTCCGGCGCTCGACATGGACCACTCGCTCTGACCATGCCCGACCGGAAGCTCCCCCAGGAACGCCCCGGCGACACGCGCGTCCTGGACTGCCTCTATCGGGTCGGCGCCTTCGTCAACGCGACCGAAGACCCGCGCGAGGCCCTGGACTTCATCCTCGAGGAGATCGTGCGCACCTTGCAGGCCTCCAGCGCCTCCATCGCCCTCGTCGAGCCCGCTTCGGGTTCCCTGCGGATCGAGGTCAGCAACGGTCTGGACAAGTCCTCCGCCGAAAGGATCATCGACCAGGGCCAAGGGGTCACCGGTTGGGTGGCGCTTTACGCCAAGCCGTTGTGCATCCCGGACGTCTCGAAGGATCCTCGCTATGTCGAGATCCGCCAAGGGGTGCGCTCCGAGCTCGCGGTACCCATGGAGCTCATGGGCAACGTGATCGGCGTGGTGAACTGCGACTCCGACCGGCTCGACGCTTTCAGCGACCAGGACGTGGCCTTCCTCTCGTTGCTCACCAACGAGGCCTCGAAGGCGGTCGGCCGTATCTGGCTGCTGCGGCAGCTGCGTTCCAAGGCCGCCCAGCTGGAGGCCCTCGTCCGCGCCGCCCAAGGGCTGGCCCGCGAGCGCGACGAGCCGGGCATCTCGCTCGATCTCGCGCGCCATACCCGTGGGCTGCTCGGCGCCCGCGCCTGCGCCTACTACACCTTGGTCGACGACGTCCTGCACCTGCGGAGCCAGGACGGCGACCTCGGCGGCTCCGCCTTGGCGAAGAGCGTCGGCGTCGAGCTGACTTCCCTGGGCACCGTCGTCAGCCGCGGCCGGGCCGTCGTGGTGCCGCTCGCCGGCAAGACCGAGGAGCATCTTTTCGCCCAATTGGTCGAGCCCATCGCGTCATCCTCCCTGCTGGCGGTGCCGGTGCGTTATGAGGACGAGACCTTCGGGGTGCTCCTCTGCGTCGCGATGGGCGCCTACCGCTTCTCCGACGACGACAAGCATCTCGTCGCGGCGCTGTCCTCCTTCGGTGCTTCGTCGATCCAGAACGCCCGCCTCTATGCCAAGGTGTTCACGGTCGAAGAAGGCCTGCGCCGGAGCGAACGCCTCACCGCGCTCGGCCTGCTGTCGGCCGAGGTCGCCCATGAGATCCGTAATCCGCTCACGGTCATGAAGCTGCTTTCCGACACCCTCGCGCACGGGCTCTCGGCGTCCGATCCGCGGACCGAGGACCTCGGGGTGATGCGGGAGAAGATCGCCCACATGGAGGGCGTCGTCTCCCGCGTGCTCGGGATGAGCAAGGCCCAGTC
>JBDLWC010000193.1:0-3551 GCA_039804485.1 Verrucomicrobiota bacterium | reverse complement strand
AACTCTGGGTCAGCCCGAAGAAAGGCCGCCGGCATGTCCTGCGCCTGATCCGCGACGTGCTGGCCTTCCGGCCCGCCTCGCGCCGGACGTCGTTCGCCGCGCCGATGCGCCGCCTGGGCCGCGCGCTGCGCCGCCGCGCGATGGTCTTCGTGATCTCCGACTTCCTCGCCGGACCCGAAGGCGGCGACGCCATGGCGGCGGCGCTGGGCGAGCTCAACGCGCGCCACGACACGGCCTGCGTGCAGCTCGTCGACGAGCGCGAGCGCTTCCTCCCCGACGTGGGCGTGGTCGCCCTCGAGGACGCCGAGACGGGCGAGATCCGCGAAGTCGACACGGGCTCGGCGGAAGTCCGCCGGGCCTTCGACGCGCAGGCCGAAGCGCGCCTCGCCGCGACGGCCGCGAGCCTCGCCCGGGCCGGCATGGACCTGGCCCGGCTTGATGCCGACGGACCGGTGGCGCCCGCCCTCGCCCGCTTCTTCGAACGCCGCCGACACCGACGCTGATGGCCCTCCCGATCGAAGACGCCCCGGTCGTCCTGCAAGGACCCCGCCCCGAGCTGCCGCCGGGATTCTGGGCGTCTTCCGGGTGGATCGTCGCGCTCGCCTTGGCGCTGGGCCTCGTCGTCGGCTGGCTGCTCTGGCGCCTCGGCCGACGCGCCCCGCGCCCCGTCGATCCGCTGGCCCGGCTGGAGACCGCGCTCCGCGCCGCGGAAATCCTTCCGGCGGCGGAAGCCGTCGCGCCGGCCACGCAGGCGCTGCGCACCTACCTTGCGTCCGTCGACGCCCGGGCCGCGACCTCGCTCTCCACCGAAGAACTTCTCGCCACCCTCGGCGGACTGCCCGTCTTCCTCCCGGCGCATCGCCCGCTGGCCGACGCCTTCCGGGCGGCCGACGCGGCGAAGTTCGCGGGCGCGGCCCTCGAGCCGGCCCGGCTGCTGGCCGACGCGCGGGAAGCCGTGCGCCGCATCGAAACCGCTCGCCGCGCCTTCGACCGCCCGCCGGTCGCGCCGCTGGTCGGGCCGCCCCCGCTGCCATCAAACCCCGCGCCGGACGGACCGCCGCCGCTTCCCCGCCGGGACCTCGCCTGATGGACCTCGGCTTCGAATTCCAATACCCTTGGGCGCTGCTCCTGCTCGCGCTCCTGCCGCTCTATGCGTGGCTCAAAGGCCGCCGCGGCAAGGTCGCGGCGCTGCTCTACCCGGATACGACCTTGCTGGCCGGCCTCGGACGTCCGGTCCGCGACCAAGCCGGCCGGCTGCGGCTTTTCCTCCGGCTGCTCACCGCGGCCGCGCTGGTCGTCGCCATCGCCGGGCCGCGCACCGCGAACAAGGAGATCGAGCGGGAGACCGAAGGCCTCGACATCATGCTGGTCGTCGACCTCTCGTGGTCGATGATGGCCTTGGACATGAGCACCCCGCGGACGGAGGTCACCCGCTGGCAGGCGAGCCAGGGCGTGATCCACGACTTCCTGGCGAAGCGACCGGACGACCGCGTCGGGGCGGTGGTCTTCTCCGGCAAGCCCTACCTGCTGAGCCCGCTGACCATCAACAAGGCCTGGGTGGAGAAAGGCGTCGACCGCATGCACATCGGCATCATCCAGGAGACGGGCACCGCGATCGGCGAAGCGCTCGCGCTGGCGGTCGACCGCATGAAGAACGCCAAGGGCCGGAACTCCAAGGTCATCATCCTGCTCACCGACGGCGACGACAACATGAGCAAGGCCATCCTGCCGGTCCCGGCCGCCGAGCTCGCCGCCGCCCTGGGCATCCGGCTTTACTGCGTCGGCCTGGGCAAGGACGAGACCACCATCCTCCCGCGCTTCGACACCCGCACGGGCAAGCTCTACCGCGACGCCTTCGGGAAGACCATCCCGATGCAGACGATCAACCCGGCCAACTACGTCATGCTGGAGAAGATGGCCAAGCTCGCCGGCGGACGTTTCTACCGCGCCCTGGACCAGCAGCAGCTAGGTCGGGTGTACGAGGAGATCAACCGGCTGGAGCGCACCGAGGTCCGGATCCGCGAGTCGGTGACCTTCGACAGCTACCGCCTCGCCTGGGCCGGCCTCGCCGGACTTCTCCTGCTGGCCGAACTCCTGCTCGCCCTCGCGCGGCCGCGCGCGCCCTGATCCATGGACGCCGCCGACTTCCATTTCGAAAAGCCTTGGGCGCTCGCGCTCGCCGCGGCGGCCGGACTGGTCCTCTTCCTCGCGCTCCGCTGGACGGAGCGCCGTCGCCGCCGCGGGCTGGCGGCCTTCGCGGCTCCCGGCGTGCTCGCGCGCCTCGCCGCCGGGCACGCCGCCGGACGTCGCCTGACCAAGGACGTCGCCGTCGCCGTCGCGTCCGCGCTGATCGTCGCCTGCTTCGCAGGGCCTCGCTGGGGCGTGGAGGCAAGCACGCAGAAAGGCGCGGCCGAGGACGTGGTCTTCGCCCTCGACGTGTCGAAGTCGATGCTCGTCGGCGACATGAGCCCGACGCGGCTGGCGCGCGCCAAGGCCGCCATCGCCAACTTCGTCCGCCGCAAAGGCACGGGCAACGTCGGGCTCGTCGCCTTCGCCGGCCAGGCCTTCCTGCAATGCCCGCTGACCCGGGATTACGACGCGTTCTTCCGCGCGCTCGAAGAGACCGATCCGTCCAGCATCCAGGTCGGCGGCACCGACCTCGGCCGCGCCTTGGAAGAGGCGGAAGCGGCCTTCTACGCCAATCGTAACCGCAAGCTGCTCATCGTGCTGACCGACGGGGAGGACCTCGTCGCCGGCGGCGTGGACATGGCCCGGCAGTTGAAACGCAAAGGCCTCGTGGTGCACGCGGTCGGCGTGGGCACGCCCTCGGGCGGCCCGATCCGGATCATGAGCGAGGCGGGCTCCGTCGAGACGCTCAAGGACGAGAACGGCGAGGAGGTCCTCAGCCGGCTGGATGAGAAGACGCTCACCGGCCTGGCCGAGACCACCGGCGGTCGCTTCGTGCGCCTCGGCCAGGCCGGCGAAGGACTCGAGGCGCTCCGCCTCGCCATCCAGGCGGGCACCGACGAGCGCGGCGCCGGCCGGCGAGGCATCCCCCGCGAGGAATGGCTCCTAGGGCTCGCGCTGATCATCCTCGTCGCCGAATCCCTTCTTTCCACCCGACGTTCCCGCCGATGAGACACCTGCTCCCGCTTCTGCTTCTCGCCGCCGCCGGCCACGGAGCCGACAAGGCCCCGGATGAGCTCGCCCGGCTCGACGCCCGGGAACTCCATAACCGCGGCACGCGCCGTCTCGCCGAGGGCGACCTCGCCGGGGCGGAAGAGGCCCTGCGCGCCTCGCTCGCGCGCGATGCCGACGACCTCCGTCCGCCCGCGCTGCACAACCTCGGCCACGTCCGCTTCGGCCAGGGGAAGGCCGGCCTCGGCGGGAAGACCGCGGGCGACGTCGCCGAACTCTCCGTCGCCCGGTCCTACCTCGAGGCGGCCGACGCCGACATCTCCGACATGCAGGATCAGATCGAGCTCCTCGACCGCGCCAAGGCCGCGGGCCGCGAGCCCGACACGGTGCCCGCGACGTCGGCGCTGGGCGGC